>NZ_JUEE01000053.1:0-16610 GCF_000802135.1 Desulfosporosinus sp. BICA1-9 | reverse complement strand
ACTGCTGCCGGGATCTGAACCCATTTGCCCCACTTTTTATTCTCATCATAAACTACATAGGTATCGCTGATGATATCGGTCAAGGATTGCTTCCGGGGATGAAATGCGCAAACCAAATAGCCCAGGTAAGTGCCGAGCAACTGTGACATCGTTCTTCCGGCAACTTCCCGTATGACGACAGTAGACCAGTTGAGAAGGCAGCCGTCTTTGCTAACAACTTTAATTCCCATGATCATTTTCCCCAGCGTTTGTCCGAAATACATCGTCATTAAAACAAAATAAAAGCTTCCCCAGATGCCTGGAAAGAGTGAATTGATCAGTACAAATGATTTGATGGTTGTTGTTCCAAGACCTGCCGGCCATAAAACCCGGAAAAAAATCTGACTGCTCATCGCAATGACTGCCAGATCGATGCTAAAGGCCCAGAATCTGGTCCAAAAACCCACGACTCTCCAAGCTACGGTATTGATGCTTTCCACTGTCTGATCGCCGCTGTTCTCATGATTATTAATATCCATTGATTAATCACGCTCCTTTAGCGATACAGGTACATCGCGGTAGGTACCGCACTGTTCTGCAAATCCTGTTTTATCCCCAAGAAATCAAGTTGGGGCGACGCCATGGATAAGAGTAGATTCAAGCTGAATGGATTTTCATTTATATACTGGATTATATTGGGATCACTTTCGTTAATCATTTTTGCTGCTTCGGTAATGGCTCCATCCAAATCGCCGATCTGGTCGATCAGACCCAGTGACTTGGCCTGCGAAGCTGTATAAATCCTTCCATCCGCAACTTGAATGACGGCCTGACGTTCCATTTTTCTTCCTTTGGCCACTGTATCGACAAAATAACCATAATACTCATCAATGATCCCCTGCATGATCTGCTTTTCTTCCGGAGTCGCGTCACGCATCGGATTCATGATATCTTTGTTTTTACCGCTTTTGAAAACAAATTCCTCAATACCCAATTTTTCTGCCAGCTGGCTGTAATTATACGTACTCATAATTACGCCGATTGATCCGGTCATCGTATTCCGGCTCGCAAAAATCTTATCCGCCGGCATCGAAATATAGTAACCGCCTGAAGCTGCCATTGAACCCATGGAAACAATCAAAGGTTTGGGGTATTTTTCTTTATAACTTATCAGTTTCTGATAAATCTCATCACTTTCATATGCACCGCCGCCAGGCGAATCAACCGTCAGGACAACAGCCTGAATTTCCGGATTAGTAAAGGCATCATCGATTTCCTGTAAAAATGCTTGATGATTATAGGCATTGGTACCGGCTGTCAATGTATCACTTTCGCTCTGAATTGTTCCTTTGACGGTAATCAAAGCAATGGTTTTACCGGCTCCTTCTTGATAAGTCTCGGTACTGAATGATGGTTCAGAAGGAAGCAGGGATCTTTTCAATTTCCCTATGTTTGGTCCTGTTGAAATAACTTCTGTACGTACGTACACCACTAACAAAACAATGATAACAGCTATAGAAATCCAGCGCTTTTTATTCATACTTATAAACCATTCCTTTCGCTGCGCTCAAGGCACAAAACAGCATGAAACCCGTTCTTTTTGAGCCTATTTTATACTGAGCATTACCTTTTTCTTCTGATCTACACTTAATGTCACCTTGAATCAAAATGTTTACCGTTTTGCTCATAAAATGTTTTATCAACTACTTTTTGTGTAAACAGATAAGCTGAGTGTTGTTCCAATTCATCTTTGCATAGAATTCCAAAGCCGGGGTGTTGTTGCGATCAGCTAGTAACTGTAAACGCCTTGCACCTTTTTCAACTGCCCAACCTTCAATCGATATTAACAGGTCCCTACCTATTCCCTGTCCTCGATAATTGTTGCCGATAACCATGTCTTCAATTAAAGCAACTATTCCGCCCTCGGCAGTGGATACCAAAATCTGCGCCGTGCACATTCCTACGATCTTTTGATTTAGTTCCGCTACCATTATGCAGCGGTTAGTTTGGCCATCTAGCATCATTTCGAGTCCACTTCGCTGCTTTGATTCATCGATAGTAAAATCAGTTTCTATAGAAAATAAGACACTTAATAATCCAAGTAAACTGTCAATGTCATTATGTTTAGCCCTTCTAATTGTTTGATTTGAATCTACAACAGCCACTCTCTTACCAACCCCTAACGAATTCGATTTATAATTCTCTCTTAATAATAACGTAAAAGAGCTAAGCAAACCCTATATCCTTTCGAGAATGACACATCTTTCTGTCCAGAGGCCTAGAAAAGACTCACTTATTTACACTCATCGTCCTAATCCAAAATGTTCAAGAATCATTGAATATAGATCAACAATCCGTGGATGCTTCAAATTGACCGTCATCCCAGAAATGATCATGGGCACTGTCGAATCTTCTTGTTCTAGGGAACCGTGGCTTCCTCCGCCCGGGTGAATAGGTGCCCCGACGGCAAAATATTCGTATCCCGATGCGGCCGAAACAATGACACGACTTTCGCTCCGCACTTCAAGTGCTGATATCAGACGATTAAATGCATCTGGAAACTTCCCAAATTCGATGATTTTTTGGTCTACAACCTGGGCATCGACCACGGATAGATCCCCTTCAAAAGACCAAGATTGACCGTAAAGATCTTGATAAGGACCAATTCGCCAAAAGCAAAGCTCTTTTTCCGTTCCGCCTTGTACAACGCAATATCTATTTTCAGAGACTTTCCATGCGATTTGGGCATTGCGAGGATCTTTGGCTAGAATTCCCACCACTTCGGGTAAAATCTCATTCATACGCTGGAGAAGATAAATAAAAGCCATGCGTTCATTCGGACAAATGGCAATCTCCTTGCTATTGTCATCTCCACTTGCTTCTTCTGTAGCTTTTAATCGTTGAAAAGACTTTAACGCATAATCTAAATCGATCAGGTATTCTTTGCCTAACCCAACCGTCGACTGTGCATGGTCTCCGGTAACGATAATGACATTTTCCTCTAAGGCTTTTTCCCACGAACTAAACTCATCAAGGACCAGAGCGATTTGTTGGTCTGCACGTTCGATCGAGGGCCCTGAGCGTAATGGGCCGTACTCGTGTGAATATTTGTCATTATCCGGGAAATAGACCACTGTGAAATCTGGCTGCTTCTTTTCGCGGACCAGCTGAGCAGTTATCATCCCAGAAAAAACATCATTGACTCCGAAACGATGAAAAGGCCCTATGGGATAACTCACAGGCCATCCGTAGAAAGGCGGATGGATGAGTTGACCAAGGGTCAAGTGGGCTGGTCCTGAAACTTGTTCTTGTTTTAAACGAAAACCCGTCGCCAAAGAAAGCAAAAAGGGGATTTTTGCTTTGTAACGGTGTGTAGCCCGATGCATGAAAAAGTTAATGTTACCAGAACTATATCCGCCTGCTTCCAGTTCTTCATACAAAGTCGGCGTTTTTGAATTAAGGTGCTCCTCATTAAGCCTAATTAACAGGTTGCGAAGGACTTGCTGCGGACCAATTTTTAAAACGCTTTGCCAAGTCGCTCCATAATCTACAATCTTCCGTATCTCCTCGTTGTACCAGATAAAACCAGGAACTCTATGTTGATCAGGCCAAGTGCCCGTAATCATGGAACTTGTGGCGACAGGGGTCATGGTAGGAAAAGCGGAGATAACTTGATCAAAGTAAGTTCCGTGTTTTGCGAGAAAGCTCAAAGCAGGGGCATTTCCTTCCGAAAGGATCCTGGCCAAGACCACAGGATGAAGGGAGTCAATGACAAATAGGATTACCTTCTTCACGATCAACCCCCTCTCTGAAAACTAAATCACTTTATTATATCAAACTATCTTATTCAAATCGCCCATTGTTGTCTAATAGCCATAAAGTACATTGAACTTATAACTATTGACATAGTGCTTAAAATAATTGCTTAGCCCAGTCCGCAGCTCGTTCAAGTTCGCCCTCTTTTAGGGGACCTTTTTCCCCGGTTACAAGGAACCCTTCCGGAGGCACAATCAGGGTTCCGCCCTTCTTTCTTAGCTTATTGGCAATGGAATTGGCAGCGTAGCCGCCCACTCTAACGATCGTTCTCAGCGCAGACGATTCGATGTCACTTAAGGATAGCCTCGTATCAAATGTTGCAACCGTGACACCTTTAAGCCTATTCTCAGGTAATTGTTTTATGAATTTAGTAATTGCTTCGGTAGGTCGAAAACCTCGGGTAGGAGATCCAATAACTAACAGTTTTAAGTCGAGTAATTCCCTCGGCGTAACTTTTGTTACCCTGATTGTTTCTCCTTCTTGAGAGCTAAGTATGTTTCCAATGGCATAGGCTATCTGTTCGGTGTTACCGAAGAAGGAATCATAGATTAGCAAGGTCTTCAATCGGATTCACAGCTCCTTTCCACCTTTTTCTATCCCTTCATTATTCGCTCCAATCCAATATATTCCTCTTATTCTGGAAATAATTTCAGTTTTAATAGAATCCTATAATATCTCCGCAAATGACATCCACCAAGTAAACCACTTCTTAAATTCCTATGAATTTCGGTTAATCCAGGTTGTTCTTAAAGAGTTAAGGGTTGTAACAAATGATTTTTTTCAGTTTGTTACAACCCTCTTTTAAGTGAGCCTTTAATCTCTTCAATAGAATTTAACAACGACCTAAAGTTTTCTACTTCCCGGTTTGATCGCAGGGATCCCTTGAGCACAAAGCGGACATTCCTGTGCTTCATAGGCTTGGATTTCTAATTGAATAATCGAACTCTGGGGTAGACCAAAATCTACCGTTCCTCCGGTTCGATCCACCAGCACACCAACCCCAACTGGGATAGCCTCAAATTCTCGGACAACAGAGAGCACCTCACGGACAGATCCACCCGTTGTGATCACGTCTTCAACTACTAAGACACGTTCCCCTGGGGAAAGGGTAAACCCTCTCCGCAAACGCATAATTCCATTTTCCCGTTCTGTAAACAAAGACCGAACTCCCAACGCTTTAGCGACTTCATGAGACACTAAAATCCCACCCGTGGCGGGTCCAATAACGGTTTGGATCTCCAGGTCACGAAATACTGACGCTAAACCCTCGGCTAAAATAGCTGCCCGCTCCGGATATTGCAGAACTTGAGCACACTGCATGTACTGAGCGCTGTGCTTTCCTGAAGTTAAGAGAAAATGTCCTTCCAATAAGGCTGAGCTTTTTCTAAATATGTCCAGGTATTGATCAGCACTTAAGGGTGCCTTACCTAGTTTAAATTCTGCATTTGATTCGTTTTTCATGTTTAGTATCTCTCTCCTTTTCCTACAGTACCCAAAGTCGTTCTAAGGCTTGACGAGGGTCCTCAGCCCGGGTAATTGGTCTTCCGACCACTAGATACGAACTTCCCGCTGCCAAGGCTTCAACCGGGGTCAAAACCCTCATCTGGTCCTGGGCTTCACTCCAGGCCGGACGTATTCCTGGTGTTACAATCAGAAACTCCGGGTTGGTATTCTGCCTTATCTCTCTCGCCTCCATAGCAGAAGCGACAACTCCATCGAGTCCTGCTTTGGTTGCTAATTTTGCGAGGGATACGACATGCTCTTTAAGATTTCGTTGCATTCCCATCTCTTCACTGAATTGAGTTTCTGAGATACTCGTCAGGACTGTAACCCCAATCACTTTAGGAACACGCTCCAGCTTACTTCCTTCTTCTCGTACTGCGTAAGCAGCCCTAGCCATCATATCATACCCGCCACTGCAGTGGACATTGATCATGTCCACACCGCACTGAACAAATCCGCGAATCGCCCGTTCCACTGTGTTCGGAATGTCATGGAGTTTGAGGTCTAAAAAGATAGGAAATCCCATAGCCTTAAGTTCCCCAATCATCGCCGGACCGGTGTAGGAATACAGTTCCAAACCCACTTTAAGCCAACATCCACTGCCTTGGAGTACCCTAGCTAAAGCTAAGGCTTCCTCGCGCCCTGGAACATCAAGAGCCACCATGACCCGATTATTTTTTGTGATATCCAAATGATTACCTCCGTTTCAACCAGCGAAAATTTACCTAATTTCCCAGACCCCTATTTATACGTAAGTGAAGGTAAATTCTTCGTAAACTTCAGGTGGAGTATTATTCTCTGGGCCATGAAGTGTTCCTATGTGGAAGCTAACTTACAAAGACTTATGGGCTAATCCTGTTAATTCTGCCACGGAAGCAAGTCCGTGTTTATCGCAGTAGTCTTGGATTCCCTGGAGGATCTCCAGGGGTGCCTGAGGATTAACGAAATTCCCCGTACCGATACTTACCGCCGTAGCCCCTGCTAGCAGAAATTCTACTGCATCCTGCCACGTAGTGATCCCGCCCATTCCTATGATGGGTAAATCCACGGCTTGGAAGACTTGCCAAACCATACGGACAGCAACCGGACGAATAGCGGGCCCAGAAAGACCTCCAAAGGTATTGGCTAAAATAGGACGTTGTCGATCAAGATCAATAGACATTCCCAACAACGTATTAATTAGGGAAACAGCATCTGCTCCCCCAAGCTGTACCGCTCGGGCCATCCCTACAATATCTGTGACATTAGGTGAAAGTTTAGCGATAATCGGAAGATCAGTTTCTGCTTTTACAGCTGTAATCACTTCTTGAGCGCTCTGCGGATCCGTGCCAAAATGCATTCCGCCATGTTTGACATTGGGACAGGAAATATTGATTTCCAGCGCAGCTAACCCTGAATCCCTTTGCAAGGCCCGCGCCATCTGAGTATAGTCCTCCAGGGAAAAACCAGAGATGTTGGCAATGACCGCTGTCGGCAATTCCCGCACCTTGGGTAAATAGGACTTGAGAAATTCCTCAAGTCCAGGATTTTCAAGCCCGACGGCATTCAATAACCCTGCCGGAGTTTCCGCTAACCGGGGAACGGGATTTCCCAGTCGTGGCAAAGGAGTAATCCCTTTCAAGGTTATTCCTCCCAAAGCTTCGACTGGACAATAGGCTGCGTACTCCTCTCCAAAACCATAAGTCCCTGAACAAGTAAGGATCGGATTCCTTAATAGGATACCCGCCAGCTCAGTCCTTAAATCAACAGGACACATCCCAGACCACCTCCTCGCCCCGAAAAACCGGTCCATCCAGACAAACTTTCCTTTGCATCAAAGTTCCAGCTTCGTCCTTCAGAGTACATACACATCCTAAACAAGCTCCTACAGCACATCCCATGCGTTCTTCCAGCGAAACTTCCACGGGAACCCCAAAGTTCATACATAGTTCCGTCACTGCCTGCATCATCCTGTGAGGACCGCAAGTGGCGACATTTATCTTGCCACTTTTACTCGTATGTAGCTTATATTGCTTCTGCCCCTGCCCAGTTAACTTCGATAATTGCTCCAGTACTTGAACCGTCACGAGCCCTTTTTGACCTAGACTTCCATCCATTGTACTGAGATGTATCGGAAGCCCCAGCGCTTGCCATAAGGATAGTCCCGCACTTTCTAGGAAGGAACGATTATCTCCCCCCCAAAACAAACGCACGGATAGCCCCCGGGCAAGAGCACTTTGAGCTAAAGAATAAAGCGGGAATATCCCAATCCCTCCCGCAATTAACCACAATTCCCCTTCATCCGGTAAGGAAAATCCCTTCCCTAAGGGACCCATAATGCTGAGACGCTCTCCACATCCAGCACGAGCTAAGATTTCAGTTCCTCTACCCACAACTCGATAGAGCAAGGT
This sequence comes from Desulfosporosinus sp. BICA1-9, assembly GCF_000802135.1. NCBI lineage: Bacteria > Bacillati > Bacillota > Clostridia > Eubacteriales > Desulfitobacteriaceae > Desulfosporosinus > Desulfosporosinus sp. BICA1-9. The sequence goes on along the minus strand of NZ_JUEE01000053.1, from coordinate 8,922 downwards.
GATTTCATCGCGCTCAGGAGAAATTTCCGCCAAGCTAATGGGCCGCCGCAATAAAGGATCATATGAAGGAAGTGCTGGATCCTGAACTCTAACGGCTACAAATTGTCCCGCTTGCGCGTTTTTGGCAATGGGCCCCTTCAGAACCAGTCTCCTAAGCTTTTGATCTTCGTCTCCGAAGGGTTCATGAACAACCACTTGTCCTTCCGTAAGCATGGCAACCTCCCCTAATTCGAGGCTCGAGGTTCGAAGTTCGAGACTCGAATAGTTAATAAACACAATCTTGAACTGATATTAAATCTTATCAAACATCGATTTAGGTCTAACTCCTCAGAATAAGTTCATCGCGAACTTATTCTGAGTACGTTCAAATATTTAACTTATAGTGGTACGTTTTGTGGTGAAATTCAATTCCCACCGATTTCGGGCGGTTGGTGGTTGTAACTCGAGTTTTTAACCTCGCGCCTCATGCTCGTGTCTGGTGTTTCTCGCTTCTTAACTCGTGCTTTGTACCTCCGTTGTTCGAAGTTCGTGCTTCGTGCCATGTCCTTCGTTCGAACCACGAACATCGAACCTCGAACATCGCTTATAGCGGCAAGAGACCTGGTGAAATACTTTCCAGCACCTGAAGTAACGCGGCCGCAGTGTCTAAACTCGTAAAGCAGGGAATCCCATGTTCTACTGCCGCTCTTCGAATCGCAAAGCCATCACTTTCTTGAACCCGGCCATGGGTCGTAGTATTAATGACATATTGAATTTTTTGCCTCCGAATTCCGTCGATAATTTCGTTTGAGCCGTCATGTAGCTTCGCCACCTGTTCCACTCTTAACCCTTTACTCTGCAGATAGTGGGTGGTCCCTTTGGTGGCCATAATTCTAAAGCCAAGTTCTGCAAACCTGCGAGCAAGGTCGACCCCTTCCTCTTTATCGCGATCTGCTAGAGTCATAAACACTGAACCATAGGTTGTAAAGGATAAACCGGCTCCCAAAAGCGCTTTATAGAGGGCCTTTTCGTAAGTCCTATCCATTCCCATTACTTCACCCGTGGATTTCATCTCCGGTCCTAAAGACGGTTCGACCCTTTGCAGTTTTGAGAAGGAGAAGACAGGAGCCTTAACAGCAACCCGATCTCCCGTTGGCCAGAGACCGCGCGGAATCGCGATTTCGTCCCATTTCCTGCCTAAAATCACTTGAGTCGCCCAGTCAATGATCGGAACCCCGGTGATTTTGCTAAGAAAAGGCACAGTTCGGCTGGATCGTGGATTGACTTCGAGTACAAAGAGTTCTTTCTTATAAATTACATATTGAATGTTAAGTAACCCTTTAACCTTCAACGATCGAGCCAGTGATTCAGTTAAAGCGATGATACGCTCTTGCATATTCAAGTCGATAGTTTGAGGCGGATAAACCGCGATGGAATCTCCAGAATGAACCCCTGCCCGTTCTAAATGTTCCATGATCCCCGGGATAAAGACGTTCTCTCCATCCGAGATTGCATCGACTTCCACCTCTTTACCGAGCAGATATTGATCCATCCAGATCTCCTGCTCCGCTGAGGCAGATAAGGCACGCCTGACAACGGCCTCTAATTCCTTCTCTTCATAAACGATATCCATCGCTCTTCCACCGAGGACATAAGAAGGACGGACCACCAAGGGAAATCCTATTTTCTGAGCCACGCGCTGCACTTGCTCCATGTTCGTGGCCCCGCCTCCGCGAGGTCTTTTTGCCCCTAGTTCCTGCAGAACACGGTCAAAGGTTCCCCGCTCTTCTGCCCGGTCAATGTCTTCTACAGCCGTTCCTATGATAGGATAGCCGCGTCGTGCTAGCCCACTGGCCAAACCAATCGCCGTCTGCCCTCCGAACTGGACAATCACTCCATCGGGTTGTTCTTTATCTAGGATAGCTGAGACATCCTCCAAGGTCAAAGGCTCAAAGTAAAGACGATCAGCCGTGTCAAAGTCCGTCGAAACTGTCTCAGGATTGTTATTGATAATAATACTTTCATACCCAGCTTTTCGGAGTGCCAAAACCGCGTGTACTGAGCAATAATCAAATTCAATCCCCTGTCCGATTCGAATCGGGCCAGATCCTAAAACAACGACTTTGGGCTGCTTGTGAACCTCCCCTTCATCTTCAACATCATAACTTGAATAGAAATAGGGGGTCGTGGCTTCAAACTCTCCTGCACAAGTATCCACCATCTTGAAAACGGCTCGAATACGATGCTCTTGCCTAAACTGCTGAACCTCATCCTCCGAACCCTTCCAGAATGTCGCAATTTCTTGATCTGCAAAACCGAGCCGTTTAGCACTAAGCAGCGCGTCTTTATCCCAGGGTGCTTGTTCTAGTAAAGGTATGTTATCCACTAAACGCTTAATTATCAGTAAGAAATAGCGATTCCAGCCTGTTTCCTCAGCCAGCCAATCCACCGACCAACCGCGTCTCAGCCCTTCTGCCAAAACAAACAACATTCGATCATCCGGTTGTTGACAAAGAGTTTTAAGTTCAGCGTCAGCAAGCCCCCCAAGTTCCAATAACCGAACCCCATAAACTTTAATATCCAAAGAGCGGATCGCTTTGAGCAGGGCGGTTTCTAAGTTTCGACCAATCCCCATCACTTCTCCGGTTGCCTTCATCTGAGTACCTAAACGTCGGTCCGCTTCACTGAATTTATCAAAGGGCCAGCGTGGAATTTTAACCACTACATAATCTAAGGCCGGCTCAAAGCAAGCCGAGGTTTTCCCTGTCACCGCATTTTTTAGTTCGGTTAGTGTATACCCTAACGCTATTTTAGCCGCGACCTTAGCTATCGGATATCCGGTCGCTTTAGAAGCGAGGGCACTAGAACGACTTAAACGAGGGTTAACCTCGATAACCACGTACTCCATGCAAGAAGGGTGCAGAGCAAACTGGACATTACATCCCCCTTCAATACCTAGACCGTTGACAATTCGTCGTGATGCGCTACGGAGAATTTGAACTTCCCGATCCGTCAAGGTTTGACAAGGAGCGACGACAATACTATCCCCAGTATGCACTCCTACAGGGTCCATATTTTCCATATGGCAAATCGTGATACAGTTTCCAGCTCCATCTCGGAGAACTTCAAATTCAACTTCCTTCCAGCCGGCGACACTTCGTTCCACGAGGATCTGCCCAATCAGACTAGCTTGCAGACCACTTTCGGCGATCTGTTTTAGTTCCTCTGAATTCTGGACAATCCCGCCTCCAGTACCCCCCAAAGTAAAGGCTGGACGCACAATCAAGGGATATCCTGTCTCTGTCGCAAAAGCGAGTGCTTCTTCAACTTGAGACACAATTTTACTCTCTGGTATAGGTTCTTTAAGTTCTTGCATCAAAGCTCGAAAGCTTTCCCGATCTTCTGCTTGATCAATACTTTGCAGGGAGGTTCCCATCAAAGTAACCCCACAGCGATCTAAAACTCCTCGTTTAGCAAGTTGATAGGCTAAATTCAGGCCAGTCTGCCCACCCATAGTAGGGATTAATCCATCCGGTCTTTCCCGCTCAATAATCCGTTCCACGGATTCGACAGTTAATGGTTCAATATAGACACGGTCCGCTGTTTCCCGATCCGTCATGATCGTTGCTGGGTTGGAATTCACGAGAATGACTTCGACGCCTTCCTCACGCAAAGCCCGACAAGCTTGCGTACCGGCATAGTCAAACTCTGCAGCCTGCCCAATTACTATAGGGCCTGATCCGATCACCAGAACCCTTTTCCACTCTTTTTTGGGCATCGTTATTTCCTCCCCTTTCTGATTGAGCTTTTCTCGACGATTTCCTTAAACCGATCAAAGATTACTGCGTTCTCTTCCGGTCCTGGAGCCCCTTCAGGATGAAATTGTACGGACAGGACAGGGTAACTCTGATGTTCCATGCCTTCGACGGTACCATCATTGAGATTCAGCAACGTCACTTCGAAACCCGAGCCTGCTAGTGAAGCCTCCTGCACAGCGTAACCATGGTTTTGGGAGGTCATAGTTGCTTTTCCAGAACGCGTATCAATGACGGGATGGTTTCCCCCACGATGCCCGTAAGGGAGTTTATAGGTTTCCCCACCCGCGGCCAAGGCTAAAAGTTGATGCCCTAAGCAAATGCCCAAGACTGGCAACTTGTCATATAATCTTCGCACTGTGGCAACTTCTTCTGGCAACTCTTCAGGATCTCCAGGACCATTGCTCAACACCAATCCGCGAGGATGATGACTGAGAATTTCCTCCGCCGTGGACCTGGCTGGAAAAACCATGATTCTAAACCCTCGCTTTTGAAGGTGACGGATAATATTTCGCTTAACTCCGAAGTCAAGCACCGCGAGTAATGGACCTGATCCTGGAATTTCGTAGGCCTCCTTAACCGTTGACCGATAAACCCAGTGCTCACGTTTCCCCGCAGCCTCATTCTGACCCTGATAATTCGTCCAGAACTCCAATCCCGCCTCCCGAGTTTCCACTAATACACCCGGTAAGGTCCCAAATTGACGCAGATACCTTGTCAAAGCCCTTGTATCTACGCCTTTCAATCCCTGAACACCTTGCTGTAGACAATAGTCCTCCAGAGACCCTTCGCCATGTAAACTTCCCTCTCCCTGGGAAAGTTCTCGTAGAATGAGTCCCTGAAGACGAGTTTTATCCGCTTCATTTTCTTCATGGTGCCAGCCATAATTTCCGATTTGCGGTTGAGTAAGGACGAGAATCTGCCCCGCATAGGACAAATCCGTGACCATTTCTTGATAGCCACTCATCGACGTATTGAAAACTACTTCCTGTTCTGTCACTGAGTTCGAACGCTTCAACCACGCCCCAAATGCTTCCCCCTCAAAGGTCGTCCCATCCTGAAAAACGAGATAAGCCATCTCAAACACTCCTCTCTAACCGCGCTTTCTTTGGTTTATATACCTGTTTTCAAAGTTTCCCAATTCATAGTACCGTTCTATCTCTCTGCACAAGCCGACCTTCCACCCACACCATCACTGGTAAACCCTGGAGAGTTTTTCCTAGAAAAGGTGTATTTCTTGCTTTGGAAACCAGCGTAGCGGGCTCAATCATTTCTGCGAAATCTGGATCAAAGAGCACCATATCTGCCGAAGTGCCAGGTTTTAACGACCCCCCACGCAAGTTGAAACGCTTTGCCGGAGTGTAGCTCCAAGCCTCGATCACTCGCTCAAAACTCAGCCGTCCTGGCAGCACTAAATGTTGCCAAACCGCACTCAGCGCGGTCTCCAGACTGGCAATTCCAAACGGAGCCTCAGCAAAGGGACGTGCTTTTTCCGCCTGAGTGTGTGGCGCGTGGTCGGTGGCGATCATATCTATGGTTCCGTCGCGAAGTCCCTCGATTAGGGCCTCTCTGTCTGCTGCTGAGCCTAGCGGAGGATTTACTTTAAGTACTGTATCCGTTATGGTAATATCTTGATCACAAAAGATCAGATGATGAGGGTTCACTTCTGCAGTTACATCCACACCCTTCGCTTTAGCCCGACGAATCAGCTCAACGCTCTCTGTCGTAGAAATATGAGCAAGATGAAGTTTTCCCCCAGTCTCTTCCGCTAACAGCAGATCTCTTGCCACAATCACGCTTTCTGCAATGGCTGGAATCCCCCTTAATCCCATCCTCGTTGAAGCGACACCTCGACGCATTAAGCCTTCTCCAGCCAATTCTTTATCTTCGCAATGACTAATAATGGGGAGACCTGTGAGTTTGGCATATTCTAGCGCTAACCGCATCATTTCGGCATTTTGAATATTTTTACCATCATCGGAAAAAGCGGCAACTCCGCCCTCTTTCATATCCGCCATTTCCACCAGTTCAAGCCCTTGCATACCTTTCGTCACTGTCCCAATCGGATACACCTGAGCATAGCCTGCACGCTCCCCCTGCCTGCGTACAAATTCTACTAAGGCTCGATTATCAATCACGGGTAGAGTATTAGCCATAGCCATAATTGCGGTAAACCCTCCCCGCACTGCAGCCCGTGAACCGCTCAAAATATCCTCTTTATCTTCTTGCCCTGGTTCACGCAAGTGCGTATGAACATCAATCAGCCCCGGGAAAAGAAACTTTCCTGTTCCGTTAATAGTCTCCACAGGTTCCCCTTGAGCTTCAGCTAAAACCTCTTCCTCGGTCATGGAGGTGGAAATTTCTAAGACTTGCCCGCCCTGAACGAGAACATCTTGGGGGGATGATAGTTTTTGACTTGGGTCAATAACCTGGATATTTTTAAGCCACCACATTACTAGAACCTCCTATCAGTAAATAAATCAAAGCCATGCGAATGGCCACCCCGTTTGTAACTTGACGCTCAATCAAAGCGTCTACACCGTCTGCCACATCATCCGATATTTCTACGCCCCGATTCATAGGTCCAGGGTGTAGCACAATACTTTGCTTTCCTGTTTTCTTCAGGCGATCTACCGTCAGACCATAGAGATGACTATACTCACGCAAGCTTGGAAACAGTCCACTTTTCTGGCGTTCGAGTTGGAGACGAAGTGCCATCACAATATCCGCCCCAGGCAAAGAGCCATCTAGGTCATGGCTAAGCTTAACTCCTCCAAGTCCTTCCATTTCAATGGGAACCAAGGTGGGTGGACCTACAAAGGTTACATCAACACCCATTTTCTGAAGACACCAGGCATTACTCCGCGCTACCCTAGAATGCAAAACATCTCCAACGATGACAACTTTTTTGCCTTCTAATTCTCCTAAACGCTCTTGCATTGTGAAAACATCTAGCAAGGCTTGAGTTGGATGCTCATGCTGACCATCTCCGGCATTAATAACTCCAGCCTGAAGAATATCCGCTAAGAAATTTGCCGAACCGGAACTCGGGTGACGAATAATCACCAGATCCGCTCGCATAGCCTGAATTGTCTTAGCTGTATCGAACAAGCTTTCCCCTTTGCTCACACTACTCTGAGCAACTGCAATACTAGTGGTATCAGCTCCCAAAACCTTGCCGGCCATTTCGAAGGAGGTTCGTGTACGTGTACTTGCCTCGTAAAAGAGATTGACCACAGATTTACCCTTCAAAGTAGGTAATTTTTTAATCGGACGCATTAAAATTTCTTTCATCACTTTCGCAGTATGCAAAATATGACGGATTTCCTCAACACTCATATCCTCTATCGCGAGAACATCCTTACGCAGCCATTTCATTAGAAACCTCCTAAAATTTTTTGCCTGCAAGAAGGGGACGGTTCTTGCCATGCACTCTTGATTTAAACTTGACTTACATTCCTGACTTTGCCTTACTAATATCTAGAATCACTCCAAGAGTGAACTCGTTCAACTAAAGTTGAACATCGAGACTTCGGTGGGGGACTCTACCCCCACCGAAGCAGAGCCGGGGGTACCACTCCCACTTGTAGAAGTGGGAGTCTTACGATTTGGATCAAGCTCTGCTTTTTTCCTTGAAGTTCTCCATTTTAGTAGAGTGTAGTTCCTAGTAGTATTCTTTGAAGATACTTGTCCTAGTAACCGCCAAAAATCGTCTTTTTATCCCCGAACAATAATAAAATCCTCTTCCCAAAGGGAGAGGATTAAAATAGGCACAGCCTAGTTCCACTCGCCCCTTGGTTATCTCTCTGGATAACATTTAAAGGGTAAAGTCTCAATAACTTTTATATATCATCTCGCTCCAACAAAAGAACGTCTTCGTCCCCATCCACTTCCTGCAAACGTACCGCTACGATTTCACGCCGGGAGGTGGGTAAATTCTTGCCAACATAATCTGCCCGAATAGGCAACTCTCGATGTCCACGATCCACCAGTACCGCCAGCTGGATTCGTTCTGGCCTTCCCAAATCCATTGTCGCATCTAAAGCAGCTCGAGCCGTTCGACCAGTGTAGAGCACATCATCAATCAAAATAACACTTTTTCCTTCAATGCTCACCGGGACATCTGTTTCATGAACGACTGGATGAACATCTATGGTACTCAGGTCATCTCTATACAATGTAATATCTAAAATCCCGAGTGGAACCTTTACTCCCTCGAACTCCTCAATGTATTGTTGAATCCGTTCAGCTAAAGGCACTCCTCGGCGACGAATCCCTACTAAGATTAGTTTTTCAGTTCCTTTATTTTTTTCAACAATTTCGTGTGCGATGCGAGTTACCGCTCGACGAATCCCATCAGCATCTAAGATTTTACTTTTAATTGTGCCTACTTCCACAGCTCACTAACTCCTTTCGCTCAAGTGCTTATCCTTAGCTCGGAAATTTGTATAAATAAGTATAAAAAAAACCGTCTGAAAAGCAGACAGTCCTCCGACACTTCCGTCTGCCTTCCCAAGCCTCTCAGGACTTCATTAAAGGCCATATCACTTGTCACTTAGTGTACTAAAAGATCGTCCAAAAGTCAATGTGTGCGCAATTTTTTAACAAGTGCTGCAAACACTTTAGGCAAAGGAGCATCGAACTTCATCCACGTCCCACTACGCGGATGTTCAAATCCCAAATGCGTGGCATGTAGCATTTGTCCTTGAAGGCCATAAGGATTTCGCTTTGATCCATACACCGGATCACCAAGAACCGGATGCTTAACATAGAGCATATGAACACGAATTTGATGAGTTCGACCAGTCTCTAAACGTACTTCAAGGAATGAGACTTCGCTAAAACGATCTAATACGGTATAGTGTGTCACTGCCGGTTTCGAATGCTGCATCACTACAGCCATTCGCTTGCGGTTCGATGGGTCACGACCAATTGGCGCATCGACTGTGCCAGAAGGTTCTGACACCACCCCATGAACTAACGCTAAATATTTTCTCTCCATCGTGTGCGCTTTCAGTTGAGCGGCAAGTCCTACATGGGCAATATCATTCTTAGCCACCACTAAAATTCCGGAAGTATCTTTATCAATGCGATGAACAATCCCTGGCCTTAATACCCCATTAATTCC
>NZ_JUEE01000052.1:0-10755 GCF_000802135.1 Desulfosporosinus sp. BICA1-9 | reverse complement strand
CAATGCATAGTTGACCACTTAGAGTACCACTCCTTGCAGGTCAGGTTACCGTTCCACGGGCACTGCGAGATCTCCCGGGGTCATCCTACTTGCCTCCCTGTGAACTCGACCGTCTTAACTAATTTGGCTTTTTCCATTTATCGGGCTTTCTCACATCTTGCAAAGTTACCCACCAAACCAGCCAGCATCGGTTCGCTTTCGCTCCGTTCCACAGTTTGCCTTCAGACCCTCCGGACCCCTCCTCACGGACGACGCCCTGTCTGTTAGCTAGTGCTTCCGAATGGAATCGGCGCACAGAGGAACTTTAATCCTCCAATACAAATAGAACTGCCCGGCGCACAAGAAATAAATGAATATTGATTCATTTATTTTGCTTTACAGTCCAAATAGCATAGATTTTTCTGTCAAAATATATTACAGTACAAGTTAAGTATACTAAAATTTGGGGGATGGGGGAAATAAAATGAGCTATGGGAACTATTTAGCCTTTAACAGAGATGGGAAAATCGGTATAATAACCCTGGATAATGCTCAAGGCTTTAATTTGGTAGGCACCAACTTCCTTTATGAATTAGAGGAAATCCAAAAGGAGATCTCTTCAGACCGCACCTTGGGGGGAATCGTGATCAATGCCAACGGTGAAAACTTTTCCGCCGGGATAGACCTCAAGTTCTTGAAGGGTGTTAGTTCTGAGTTTATTATGGATAATCTAGTCTGGCTGCAGAAACTGTACTCCTTCTGGCAGGATCTCCCCATCCCAGTAATTGCAGCCGTAAACGGTCTGTGCTATGGATCTGCTACAGAACTTATTCTTGGTTGCGATATACGCATAGCCGCTGATAATGCTAGATTTGCTCTTCCAGAAGTACGTTTTGGTTTATCACCCGATATGGGGGGGACAACTCGCTTAACCCATCTGGTAGGTATTGGCCAGGCAAAGCGATTAATTATGGGATGTGAAGAGATTGATGCCGAGGAAGCCTTGCGGATTGGTTTGATAGAAATAATGGTTAAGAAAGAAGATCTTAATGAACGCGCGATGAAGCTGGCCAATAAAATGGCCTGTTTTCCTCCAGCAGGGATTCGTTTTGCCAAGAAAGGGATCAATTTAGCCAACGAAAGCAGCGTTGAAGCAGGATTACTCTTCGAACAGGCACAATCAACCTTTTGCTGCGGTACTGAAGATTTACGTGAAGCGGTTACGGCCTTTCTAGAAAAGAGAAAACCTGAATTCAAGGGAAAATAATCCTCAGAAACCCTCTCCTACAGTTGAACCAGTGGATAAAAAGGAACTCCTCACGGCCCATTTAATTCCGTAGGAGTTCTTTTTATTCTTACGAACGATTACATAGAAGCGGATTTGCCAACATCCGACTGTTTCTCGACCTGTTTTATGAAGTCAACCCCATTAGCATGAGTTATGGATTCATCGAGCTCGATTTCGATGATTTTACCAGATTTAAGGAGTTTAGCATACCATAGACTATGACGATGTTTGACATACTCCCTGTTAATTGAGCCTGTGAACATTCCTGGAAGAAGTGGACGGTTTTCCTTGAGGAGAAATGCAGCCAAGTGGCCAATAATCCCAAATATAATTAAGCCCGTACCAATGTTATGCAAAGCAGTGTTCCAATACAAAAGTGAGTGCGTGAGGTCAACGCCTGGGACATTCTTCAGGGTTTTAATCAGGCCCGTCACGATCAAGAGGAGAAGGCTTAGTCCGATAAACAGATAGGCTACACGTTGTTCAGCAAGGTATTTATCAGAAGCTGGCTCTTTACCTTTGGTGAACATTGCTTTAATAATCTGATATGATTCTTTCATATCTCCCTTACGTGGGAAAATATCAAATTCTCGGCGAGCGAATGCATAAACAATATGGAACGCTGCGGCAAATAATAGCCCAAACGCGCCCAGATAATGAAGGTTAATGGTGATAAAATAATCGCCAAGCCATAGTGCTCCTGGTAATTTCGTAACATTGTACCGAGTGTACAGCGGAAGTTGCCCTAAACCTGTGATAATAAGCAGTGTAACTGAGAGGGCTGTTGTCCAGTGGACAAACCGATTGGCAATACTTTGTCTTAAAATTTTACTCTGCTTTGGATTATTTAATTCCTTCGTCATCGTTATGCTCCTCTCTTTGTTCGTTCTGGTTTTTCTGGGATCGTATTGCCTTATCCCCTTTCATAGTCCGATATGCCGTAATTCCAGCAACAGCTGCACCTGCGAAGGTCGTCATTATTGAACTCAAAAACATACCTTTTCCAGTGGAAAGGTAATTTTCTACATTAACAGGCATACCCGGACGGCCGGGAGAAATATCTTTCTTGTTCGCTTTGTCAGCTTTAATCGCTGCATCGATTTTCTCGAATGGAACTGCCGAAATATATAAAGTCGGAGTCCCTCCGTTTTCTTTATCCCCGTAAATATAGCCATTTACTTCTTCTGCCTTTTTATAAGCCAGGGTTCTCACCTCTTCTCTTGGACCAATTGAGATGGCACCCTTCGGACAAGCGCTCACACAAGCAGGTTTTCTACCCTCTGCTAAAAGGTCTACGCACATATCACACTTATACATGACACCCCCACCTGCTAAGTCCGGCGCAATATCTAGGTAGATACCAACCCCAGCCTGGCGTTGAGGGATACCCCAAGGACATACATCTCGACATTTAGCCCCTCCGAAACATAGCTCATCGTCGATGGACACGGCTCCCGTTTGATCTTTAGTGATCGCACTAAAAGGGCATAGCTTTGAACAGGTCGGATTATCGCAGTGCATACAACGTCGTGGAACATAAACCTCTTGTTCAGTCCCATTATGCTCAACTTTAACATGGTCCACAAATGTCCAGTTATAGGGTGTTAGGCGACTTTTTAGATCTCTTTTGTTGGACCAATCTTCTACTTTTTTTTGTGGCCAGTAATTTTTTAGTGGTTTTTGCGGTTCAGGAAATCTTGCTTGATTGTGCTTGCCACATGCTTCAACACAAAGTGGGGTTTTATAATTTTTACACCCGTCACACTTCGTTAAATCAATTAAGGTACCCAATTTTCCATTACTCAGTCCTGCAGCCTGAACAGGTTTGCTTAAGCCAGTAGCGGCCAAAGCCCCAAGTAAGCCAGCTGCAGTAGTTCTCTTGAAGAATGTTCTACGCGAAATGCTCTCGCTCATAATCCCCCATACCCCCCATACGTATTGTTTTCATATGCATATATTTATCATATTTTTAGAGAATTTACAAGGATAATTTATAGTATACCTTATAGGGGTATAGGGGTTTATGATGGGCAAGCATTTCCAGATAGTAATTCTTGCTGACTAGTACAAAAAAGGCTTAGGCACTCTTTTAATGGTGCCTAAACCTTTAAAAATTCTACGTTAAGATTTAGCGGAGGTAACCGGTTGGATTGACATGACTTCCATTAATAATCACTTCTAAATGTAGGTGTGAACCAGAAGAGCGACCCGTTGAGCCTACCAAGCCAATTGTCTGACCTTTTGAAACAGAATTTCCTGCAGAGACCAGCAGCTTAGAAGCATGAGCATAACGAGTCATAACTCCATTTCCATGATCTAAGAGAATCGTGTTACCATAGTTCCCATTCCATCCTGCACTTACAACGGTCCCTGATCCAGAAGCTACAAAGGGATCTCCTTTATCACCGTCAATATCAAGACCAGTATGGAACTCCGATCCCCGATATCCATAATAAGACGTAATTCTTCCCCTTAACGGCCAAACAAGTCCCGAGGTGATGCTTCCACTACCCCGAGAATAGGCAACTGCAACATTAGTACGTTGAGGTCCTTTCTCAATCACTTGAGAGACTGCTTCCTTTAATACCTTTTCATCCTGAACAGTCTGAGAAACCACTTTATCATTTTTCTGAACGTAAGAATATTGAACTTCCTTTTTTCCGTCACTTCCAGCTTGTTTGACAGTCGATTGCCCAGACGTTAAGCTCGTATTCGTCTTTGTCACTACTTCAAAGGGAATTGTCTCAGTTTCAGTTCGAACGCCTTTACTCACTACCGTTATGTAGGGTGTAACCTTGTCCAAGACAATTTTTTGACCTAGTTTAAGTATGGTATCCTCAGTGGTTCCTGGGTTACTAGCTAGTACTTCTTTTGTTTTCATGTCGTTCTTTCGAGCAATAAGCCACCAAGAATCATTAGCCTGAACTGTATATTCTACCTTTTGTAAATTTCCTTGTTTTAGTTTGTCTAAGGCCTGCTCATAGGAAGTGACCTGGTCCAAGGGGACTTCCACGGGTTGCGTCTCCACTTCATCTTCAAAGGAGACTGAGGAAACTTGGTTTTTATCACTGGGTTGAGAAATGTAATCTTGAAAATCTTTAAGTAATTTCTCTCCATCTTCTGCTTTAGCCAGAACTAAGAGAGGTTCCTTGTTAACCGTTAACATGACTCCATCAACATAGTAAGAAATGTCCTCAGCTAACGTTTCTTTAGAAAGAGCACGATAATCAGCATTCTTAATTCGAACAGTTGAGTACGTAATATCATCATGGGTCTTAGCCTCAGTAGCCAGGGGAGCTCCCTTTTCAGAAAGAATCTGATTTATCATTTCTCCAGCTTTATCTTGATTAGCGACAAGACCAACCTTTTCGCCATTTACGACAACATAGACTGCTGAAGTTGTAGAATTAAGATAAACCATTCCACTTCCCATCAAAAGTAAAAGAACGATGGATCCTCCTATGACTTTTGGAGATTTCCATGATTTGTTCTTCTTTGTGAATATCTTAGCTTTTAGGATTTCGAGATATCTCATTGGTAAATCTCCGACCTTTTTCATAGAACCCCCCTAAATTATTATATTCTTTTTCAAAAACACTTCCACAATTTGGATGTTCTGCATCCAAATTACTTTTTTCACTATCCCAGATTACAGTGTTTACTTATCCCCTACTATTTTCTATTATTCTGCTTTGGTTGTCAACCTAATGTGAAAATACTCTATGAATTGGTCAGTATTAAATAAGTGGCAAGCAAAAAAGAGACCAACCTCTACTGGAAAGCTTCTCTCCCAATTTATGATCCGTCGTGCTAAATACCACCTGTCTGGTAGGGGATAGTTTATAAAGATATTCTGTAACTTCTCTCCAAAAATCCTTATCCTCTATCTTTGCCATCCCAACAGAGAAGAACAAGGGGGTCTCGGTGTTGTCACGAAGCACTAATTGGGCGACGGCCATACGATATGAAAAATAATTCATCTTCGCTAACGTCTCGGCTTCTATGGCCTTTGGAGTCGACGCAGAGAAACTATGCTCAAAAATCCACTGTTTTTCTATACTGAGTATCTTTTCGTGCTTTGTTTGCCATTCGCGCCAGGATAATTCCAACAAGATATGCGCGTCATCTAAAGCATGACGTAAGTCCTCATACGCCATCCACTGATGTTTCATTGTCTCTATCTTCTTCTCCAGAACAGCTAACGACTGAGATGTCTGGGTACTCTGAAGGCGTTGTTTGGCAACTGCCAAACGCTGGCGGATTTCCATTTGTTCTATATGCAAAGTAGACATTTCTGCCAACCTTTTTTCATTCGGAAGACGTTCTTCGCGTTCCAATTCTGCCAAAGGTTCTAAAACCTTGGTGAGTTGTTCCATATTTCGATCACCAAGTAAACCATAAAACCTCTTGGACAACTCGGCAACTGCTCTCTCCATCTCATCTTTATCCCTCAGTAGACTAGCAACCTTTAATACTGCTGCAAGTACTTCCTCTCTGTCCGTCGAGGGTATTCGCCAATTCTCTATCTTTTTGCGCAGTTGTTCCGCGCATTTGAGTAATTCTATTTCTTCTTTTTGTTGTTTTTCATGTTCAAGTTGTAACTCATTAAGTTCTATGGCTAGCTGATGTTTTCTTTGTCGATAGTCTTCCCATCCGCTCAGCCATTCTGAAAAATTTTTGGTATGGACTGCAGTAAACGCTTGTTGCAACACTTCATTGCGCGCACGCACAATTCTACGCAGATTTTCCTCTTGGCTCACTTTGTTTTGGTGCTTTTCTAGCTGTTTCTTCACGCTTTCAACCCGTTTTTTTTGATCTCGAAATTCCTTCAGTTGATTCGTGAATTCCTGATAGTTTGAGGCATGGTATCGTTTGTAGTAATCTTGAAGACGAGACGATAACATTCCTGCAATACCTGTCAAACCTAACCATTTACGCATCGTTCGATCCAGAGTGTTAGCAAGTTTGGAGCTTCGCCACAGTTGTAAATACTTTTCTCTTTGGGCAATTCTAATTTCATCTACCTCTGTAACATCGTCCATTACTACCAAATTCGCCAATCGAGTACTTTCTTGTGAAAAAATTACTTGAAGCTTATCAAGTCCACGTTTTGTAATCATGAGTTTATTCAGTTTCTCCTGCGCTACATCCCTAGCTTCTAGCGACATTCTCAGAATCTGTTCTTCGTCCTCCGACACTCCCATATATCCCGATGTTTGGAGGAAATTTTGAATCTCCGCAATTTGTCTGGTGCGCAGCTGAGTATCAGCAACTAAGAGATCTACGTTTTTCTGGAGATATGCCCACTCCATGCACTCTTCACGCAAGCTCTCAATTAACGCCCAATCGACACATGATTCAGAAGAAAAGGCCAACAAATTTGTCTCCGTACCTTGCAGCCGTTCTGCCAACCGGTTTAACTCATCTTGCAGTCGGCGTAACTCTCGAAAATCAGGGTTTTGATAATGAACCTCTATGCGCTTCTGAATATTGGCAGATGACGTAATTTTCTCAGTTAAGATCATTTCTTTTTCCAATAAATTTTTTATATTAATTTGAAGCAAGCGTTGATTGTCTTGTTGGCGGTAAGCTATTTCCCATTCATGCCTTAGAGTATCATACTCGGTCTTAACAAGGGCCATACTCCCACTTTGTTCTTTCACTCTCTTTTGCGCCCCCACAATGGAAGCCCGCACATTGGTTAAGGAAAGTCCCTCATCCCCTCCTTGGCGAAGGTTGTTAATGCGCCGGAGTAAATAATCATTGTGGTCATTTTCCGGCCAATCCACTATCCCTCCCCGCAGAAAATCTTGAAGCTGTACCTTGAATACATACTCTCCAATAGTCATTGATTCCGGTAGCTTAACAGGCTGTTCAGTTTCATCCATTAAGGTTGAAAGCTGCTCCAGTTTATCATCCTTTTGGATGAATTCATGACGCAGATAAAAGTGATGGCTTTCTCCAGACATCCACACTTCGATTAATCCATTTCGGTTTTGCCCTAAGCATGGCGTAGACTTTTTTTGATCGTAGAATAGGTTCAGCAGTAAGTCACTAAACAATTTTTGAATACTTTTATCCTGAAATAAGAGCAGAAATGGGCCTGAGGAAAATATCCAGTCGACATTCCCCAGGCCTACTAAATTTTCAATTCTGATTCGGTCAATCCTCATCGAATCCCCGTCCCTGCCCCAGCGCTGTTAGTCCAATTTTTTGTACTAGTTCCCAGTATTGAGAGTTCTCCGAGCCCTTTACGTCAACCAAGTTCTTTTGTAATTTATGCACGAATATTTGGGCTAGAGTAGGATAGCCTTCACTGTGCTTCACTCCTGAAACCCCTCGTGATTCAAATTGAGATTGAGACGGCGATTTTCGTTCTAAGGAGAGAACTTCAGCGAAGCGAAACTGAGTCTCGAGAAGATTTTTTACAGTTTGTAGCATTCCTTCAACTTCGAATAATGTTCCTGATAATTTAAACCTAAATAAATTGTTCTGTCGATCTTCTAGGTTAGTTTCTGCCAGTAAATTCGCTGAAACATTTTCAAAATCTGCTTGGGATTGAAAGGTAAGATCCTTATCAATATAACTCCGTTGTCCAAGTTCTCGGAATTCAAATCGAGAGGATTCTTTCCCTATCTCACCTAGCAGCACACCATGAGGACCGTTATCCTGAAAACCTCTGGCTTCAGGCGCACCACAATCAGCCCAGAATGTTTCCCCGGCTTGCTGAATCCCGCTCCAAACTTCTCGCTTTCCTAAGGCTAAGTAAGCTAAACCACTTGAAGCAATCTCCTCTTGCCGAATCGGAATAAACCCTTCAGTATTCTTCTCAGAATCCACCTCAGCATGGAGAAGCATCAGCTGAAGTGTACCGTCACTCGTCGTTTGAAAACCGTTTAGAAAAGGTCCTTCCTGATGATACGTTGTCCAGCCCTCTCCAAAAACTATGAGGTTATGGGAAGGAATTTTTATACTACTAACACCACTTGAAAATATATGCACGTTCTTCGGCCAAACCGCTAGGCGATAAGCAGACGTTAAAATCAGAGGGTCCCTCCTACCTGGAGTTATAAAAATTCTCGCCCCTTCTAACTGAGCAAACGACCTAGCTACCCGTTCGACGGTCTCTTTGCGCACATACTCTTGTTCAAATAAATCTCCGGTTATAAAAAGAAATTCAATTTTTTCCGATCGACAAAGCGAGAGAACCGCTTCAAAGGTCTGCCAGAGATCTTTATTTCGCAGAGCCGTCCAGGTCTCCGGTCCATCCCAGGAGGGGCTGTCAAAACGAAATCCTGCACACTGTAAGAAACGAACACACGAAGCCATAATCATCTTCACCTCACCAGTAAAGGAACCTATTTCGTGTTCTACTCCATCTGAAATCTAGTTGAACTTGTCCAGGGAGATTCAATGAAATTCGACACTGTTTTTTAGATCTACTCTAAAGAACTCACCCTTGTTCATCATATAATGCCCAGACGAATATGGACTTCCTTCAATCGTTATATAGACTTTGTCGACCCCGTAATATGTTCCTAGTGTATTGGTGATACTCTGTAAAATCATGCTTTCATAACCAGAGCCTGCGTTCATTTCGCTAACCAATTCCTTAGTAAAATCAATATAAACCACTTCGTCTTTATTTAAGTACAAACTCTTAATCTTAACATTCGGGCCCAAAACCTTGGATATATCCCCTTTAGGCAGTTCTTTAAATGTCTTCTCAAACACAATGTTTGTCAGATCATTCGTCATAAAAGAAAGCTTCTTATTAAGATAATTGAGCTTATCATTATTTAGATTTGGATAAAAGAATTTTACCGTTTGAGTTAATGGAACATTATTCTCTACTTTGCTTAAAGCAGAGTAAACTACATATCCATCTGATGTGAAAATTGTTTTTACGAGACCAATATTTGGGGCATAATAATCTTGGATCTTATGATCCTTACCCTCGGTCGTAACCTCTAGGGTTTTATAAGTACCCGAAGGGGTGGTTATGTCAACCTCGACATTAGTAATTGATCTCTTTCTATCATCTGCCAAGACCCACGAAGTTCCTTTTTCAAGCGGTTCTTTCAAGAGAATTTCCTGATAATTACTCGGACTATTGGTTATATTCTCTCGATAATAGGCTTCCCCTCTTACTATTGGTTGGGTCAGCTCACCATCTTTGTTCTCTAGCACCTTAATCATCTCAGTTCCACCGTTATTAGACCTTATCTGAACACGATTTCCTGCGATATAATCAACCATAACGTTGTATGAAGCATATTCATTCCCTTCTCCCTCATACACATAGTTCGTATTTTCTTTGTAGGCAAAATAATCTTGAATGGTAAGTGGTTGCTTAGTTTCTTGTGGTTTAGTTTCCTCAACAGGTGGCTTAATATCGTTCTTATTAGAGCAACTGCTTAACAGAACAAGCGTCAATAATATGCTAATAACAATGAATAACTTTTTCAAGTTTACCCCTCCTATGGTGATTTAGATAATAGTATAGCACTTCTCTCAATAATTACCCAGCCACGATGCCGCAACAAGTTCTTAGAAATAACAAGATACACTCCACAATAAAGTTGAACTAAGCAAACTATGTGCAGGAATCTCGTAGGTTACAGTCGAATAACGTTAAAACGAGCGAGGAGGTCAATGCAATATGTTTGTACTTATTTTATCCCTTATTTGTTCCATTCTGATTGCAATCTTTGCTGTACAAAATGCTAGCTTAGTTACTATTCAGCTTTTATGGATAACCAAAGAAGTTCCTTTAGTTCTAATAATCTTAGGTTCTACATTTGCAGGAGCTATAATAATGCTTCTCTTAGCTATATGGCGAGAATTACGATTAAAGCTCAAACTTAAGCAGCGTCAAAAGGATGACAGTTTGAAGAACGACCTTCCTGTTCAATCTGTGACTCCAACTCTAAAACAGTCCGATAACTCGGATTAGTAAAACAAGTAATAAACTATACAAGTAACGAAAGGAAGTAAGATGAATTGGCGAGCGTAATTGCAGTTAGAGAAATACCAGGAGTAGCTGATATTGGGGAAAAGTTCGAAGTATATGCTGTTGAACCTCACATTTTCGCAGAGGATTCTAAGTTTTTAATATTTACGCCTGAAGGTTGGAGATGGGCTTTTGCGTTTAACTTCCAACCCTTGTAAGATAGATATAGGGTCGATGGTTCAAAACCAACCCGAACGTTCCTTGATAACTTACTCCTTATTGTTCAGATGAATTAGTTGACACGTTGGACCTCAATCAGTAAATATCGTGCTATAATCACTTTTGGCAGAGAGATAGATGTGCGTTCCTCCTGGATCCCTCTTTTTGAGGCTTATCCGTAAAATAGCGTGTCACTCCACAAGAATGATTCGATGTTTAGCTGGTTGGGTCACTATTCTAGTGTTACCCGTTTCAAATGCAAGGTTGTTTGACATTCTTCTTAAGTGGATGCTCTGATTCATTCTGTTTGAAAGGT
>NZ_JUEE01000051.1:0-10526 GCF_000802135.1 Desulfosporosinus sp. BICA1-9 | reverse complement strand
AACAGATTATCTTTATAGAGGGGAACAACTTCTTAAGGAATATACAGGAGAAGGCTCACCCCTTGCCGAATACTATACGGCAAACGGAAAGGTCATCGCCCGCAATATGTTCGGCTTCCATAACCGAAAAACCTGGGGAAATGCCGATAACATCAGAACCAGGGGCGGGTTAATGTACTACCATTACGATGCCTTGGGCAATGTGACGGACTTAACCGATCGCCTGGGCGAGAATGTGGTGAAATACCGCTGGGATGCCTTCGGCGGCATGTTCGCCGGAGTGCTTGCTCCCTACAGCCGGATGGGCATAACAGGGAAGGAATACGATCCAAAGACAGGACTAGCCTTCTTCGGTTCACGTTGGTATAACCCTATGGTTGGGCAGTTTATCATGCCGGATACCTTCATGGGTCAACTGAACAAGCCGCAAAGTTTGAATACTTATGCTTATGCCTGGAATAACCCGGTAAACCGGACTGATCCAACCGGGCACTGGGTTGATAATAGTGATGGGACCTATACGGCCGAATCAGGGGATACTTTATGGGGCTTAGCTGAACAAACAACCGGTAATGGGAGCAACTGGACGGATCTTGGTTATACTGGAACACCGGAAAATCTACAAATTGGAGAAACGATTGGGACCTCATCAGGAGGCACGTCATCTGGAGATACAACATCAGGAGGCACGTCATCTGGAGGTACGTCATCAGAAGGTACAACATCAGGAGGTACGTCATCAGGAGGCACGTCATCAGGAGATACAACATCAGGAGGCTCGTCATCAGGAGGTACGTCATCAGGTGGAGGCAGTTCTGGTGGAGGAGGTTCTAGCGGAGGAGGAGGAGGCAGTTATACCCCACCACCGCCGCCTGAAGGTGGAAGTATTTCGCTGCCGACGATTGAAAATGCCCTTCAGGGGACGAGTGATGCTGATCCAACATTTGAAGTGAAGGCATTAGGTTACTTGCAAAATGGTCTTCAATTTTTGGACGAACTTGGTACTTCAATGATGATTAGTGACCCTATTCCAAATGGTTCACTAAATGCTCTAGGGCCAGTAGGAGTAGGACTGTCATATGCTGACAATGTACTTGGCGGTATATTTGTAGCAATAGGCAAAGGTGGAAAGTTTATCGAAAAAGGTTTAATGAAATTTGGTGAGGGCGCGGGGAGTAACGTTGCAAAAGGATGGAAAGTCGGTGACCCGATTGATAACTTGACAAAGGCAGGAAATCAGCCTTCTTGGAGTACTGTAAGGCAAAGGCATTGGAAGAATGAATCATATTATAACTCTCAGAATTATCCTCCTGAGAATATTGTAAGAATGCAGAAGGGATTGGCTCCACAAAGGTTTAATGAATTGACCGGAAAGATGGAATCAATGGAATTACACCATGTAATACCTCAGAGGTCAAATTTACCAGGTATTAATAATTATGATAATCTAAGGCCAGTATGGCCAGATGAACATCAATTAATTGATCCATATAGAAAAACAGGGAGGTAGATTAATGCCAAGTTTTGATAAGGATTTTATGAATGCTAAAGGAGTTCCAATTAAATATAAAGATTTGGAACTTATTAGAATTGACCGAATTCCGATTAAAAAGAAATTTTCTGGCTATTTGAGAGTCATATCAACTAATTCAGAATGGAAACAAGGAATACGCATAAAAGTAGATGGTTTGATGACTATTAATTCATGTGAAGGAAATGACTTCATCATATGGGCAGATGACATTAAAGGGGATATTCCTTTCGAGGGAACCTCAAAAAAATCACAATTGATGGTATGGAATGCTTGGGATACAGGTGGTGGTCGAGTTGATGCATGGCTAAACGGCGCAGCAATGATTCTTGAATTAAATGGAAATACTAGAAGATATAAATGCAATGACTCTCACCCAGATGAGAACTTCGATGATATTATATTTGAAGTAATATTTAGTGAATGATTTTCATTAATAGGTCACATCGTTTCGGATAATGTTACATTGGGGAAAAAGCAAATTTGTGAGCTTTATCTTTAATTTCATAGGGGCCAGGCATGACCCCTATGAAAACCTTTGATAAAAGCGATAATCTGCAAAACCTGACCTCGATTACAACCCCGTAACCGCAAATCTAACCCCGATATCTATGTGCTTCCGACCCGCATTGCGGGGCGGTGTAAGCCGGAGCGGGGAAGCTCTGCGACCCCGCTCCTTTAACCAGCACAGTTTTCGACCCCATGGTTCACCCTGTGATTGAGGGGATGAAGGCACATTTTGGGGGTATATTTTGAAGGGAAAGGTTCTTTCGCAGAAAGCTGCCAAATCCGGTTTTATTTTTGCTGGATGGGCAAACACCTTATGGCGGTTAACAAAACGCGACACAGGCGTACACGGTGGCTCAGGGCGTTAAGCATTTGGGAGCCGTATAACGAGCGTATTTATGAAAATGTAATATGCAGCTTCTGTAGACTGCCGGTAACGAACATATAAACTGGTTTGTACCCCATGGTTCATGGTGAACCATGGATTTACAGGAAATCTGTTCTGTGGTAAAATTTGCGCCAAGAGGGGGTTTAAGGGGGTAACTCTAACTCTCCCTTTTTTCTTTTTCTGCATATGACAGATTTGATACAAGCGCAGAAATGACTTGCAATCCGTTTCAGACAGAGTTAACATCACACACCAAAGCAAATAACCTGTTTGAAACTGTGAGTCTTGCGGTAGATAGGCTGTCGCGCCCTTGCCCGTTCTGAGAACGAAGGCTATCATCTGAGGTTGCCGGTACTCGGGCTTTATGTGGATGGCAGGACAAAAGAAGGGATGATATGCAGAGGAGAGAAAATTACCTCTATGTCGGTATGGACTTGCACAAGGAAACCCATACTGCCGTAATGGTGAATTGCTGGAATGAAAAATTAGATGCAATTGTCATCGAAAACAAGCCCAGCGAGTTCAATAAGCTGGCAAAGAGAGTAAACAAGATGGCTGTAAAACTGGGTCTGTCCCCGATTTATGGCTTGGAAAACGCCTATGGCTACGGCAGGAGCCTTGCCGTTTGGCTGATCGAAAAGGGCTATACAGTGAAAGATGTAAACCCATCCTTGGCTTACGACCAGCGCAAAAGTGCACCCATGATGAAGAAAAACGACGAGCACGACGCATATTGCGTGGCAACGGTGCTGATCAACCAGCTTCATACCCTGCCCGACGCAAAGCCGGAGGACAATCACTGGACGATGTCACAGCTTGTCAACCGCCGGGATACTCTTGTCAAGGACGGTATACGGCTGAAAAACGCCTTGCATGAGCAGGTGTCGGCTGCTTACCCAAGCTACAAAAAATTCTTCTGTGAAATCGACCGGAAAACGGCATTGTACTTTTGGAAAAACTATCCGTCACCCGGCCACTTGAAAAATAAATCAGCGGAGGATTTAATGGCAGAACTAAAAGCTGTATCTGCCAATTACACCAAAAGCAAGGCAGAATTAATTCTTGAATGTGTCCAAAACGATGGCAATACCATCCGTGATTATCAAGCTTCAAGAGACTTCATCACCCAAAGCCTTGTCAGGGATTTAGAGCATCAGGCAGTTGAATTGGCTCAAATTGAAGCAGAAATCGAAAAAATGTTGGCTTGCTTTGAGTACAAACTGACCACCCTGCCCGGTGTCGGCAACGCGATAGCAAGCAAGCTCATTGCCGAAATAGGCGACATACGTCGTTTCCCTAATGCCGATAAACTGGCCTGTTTCGCAGGGATTGCTCCGAAAAGCTTTAGTTCTGCGGGCAAAGGCAAGGATGAAAGCAACAAGCAGGGCAACCGTGAGCTGCACGGATTGTTTTATTTTCTGGCGGTATCAATGGTGTCTGTTTCAACAAAAGGAAAGCCTTATAACCCCATATTCCGCATCTATTTTCTTCGCAAAGTCAGCGAAGGTAAGACGAAATCGCAGGCTTTGGTCTGCATCATGCGGCGGCTGGTCAATATCGTCTATGGTATGATGAAGAACAAGACGGAATACAGACCTTACGAGCCTGAAACGACGAAACAACAGGCATAATGACTGAAAAATGCATATCCTGCCCGAGAGGAGAGTGAGAAATATGCGAAAGAAACTGCCGGTGCTGTTGATTGCGCTGATTATCCTGCTGCAAGCTTTTACCCCTGCCGTTTTTGCCGCTTCAAAAAACAAGGTACAGTCTCAAACAGCATATCTCTGTCCTTTTGATCCTACATCTGAGGGCGCGGGTAAGGCTGTACCATATACTAAGTCTACAATGAAGCTTGGTCAAGAAATGCACAAGGCATATAAGGCTGATCTTGCAGATGGCATAACAAAGTTCAAAGAGTATATTCTTCCAAGTGGCAAAAGAATTGACTTTATTGATTTTGAAACGAAGACGATACATGAGTTGAAGCCTTATAATCCAAGAGCAATGAAGGCTGGCGAGAAACAATTAGATCAATACCTACAAGAAATTCAAGGAAATGTTGAAAAATTTGGTGAAGGATGGAAAGTGCAACTAGATACTTATTAGGAGGCTGTTATGGATAAAAAAGAATTTAAAAAGGCACTTGATAATATACTCTCGCAATATGGTTTTCAGTATATAAATAAGGCATTCTATCACGAC
Organism: Desulfosporosinus sp. BICA1-9; assembly: GCF_000802135.1. Classification (NCBI taxonomy): domain Bacteria; kingdom Bacillati; phylum Bacillota; class Clostridia; order Eubacteriales; family Desulfitobacteriaceae; genus Desulfosporosinus; species Desulfosporosinus sp. BICA1-9. Next base: position 5,895 of record NZ_JUEE01000051.1, on the reverse strand, counting down.
AATGAGGAAATAATTACTGTCATAACAACTCAGAAGTCCAATTATGAAAATAGCTATTTTATTAATTTCGGGTTTCTTATAAAACGAGAAAGTCCCGAAGTAAAATATCCAAAAGTAACTGATTGTGATGTTTTCGGGAGATTCGTCTTAGAGTGTTGTGGAAAGCAGTACCAAAGTGTTGATTTGGATTTCTTTGCTAATGAAACACTATCTGCCGCTGCTATTCAGTTCATAGATGCTAATATTAAACCAACAATTGAATGTGGCTTATCAAAGTACTTTGAAGTTAATCCGAAAGCAATTTTCGTTGCGTCACTAAAAGCAAAAAGGTACCTTAATCTGTGACTATTCATTTGAAGACCAAGTATTTAGTAATAAAGATACTGACCGCATAATAATAATTCTGCAGCTAGTTTTTCGGCACAACGATTCTAACAAACAGATGTGTCACAAGGGTCCAGCGAAAAGTCAGCTGGACCCGTTTTCTATTGCAGTGAATTTTGCCTCAGTTTTGCAGTGAGCAAGTCGATGAGGTACTGTTGAAGTGCTATAGTAGAAACAATCTTACGGAAAAGGGCTACGAAGCTTGGCCTTGAGAATTCACGCGTTATCACCTTCTAATCGGAAGATATACCTTAAAAAAGTAAAGGTATCCTTCGCGATTATGGGGAGATTTCGGAAATGTCAAGGGGTTTTGGCTGATTTCCGAAAATAATTTTGTCTAATAATTAGTTCCAGTTATTCACTCTTAATGCTAGGTCCTGTATTAATAAAGACTTTTACAATTCATGGATTCATGGATTGATGTTTTGCGATAATTGCCGCATAATATAATCATGAAGCGAGGTGTAACCGATGAAGGTTTATTTGGACGTTTGCTGTCTCAACAGGCCCTTTGATGACCAAACGCAGGACAAGATAAGAATTGAGAGCGATGCCATAATCGCCATATTAGCAAAATGTGCGTCAGGAGAATGGCAGTTGCTGTCAAGTGAAGTTCTTGATATAGAAATTGATAAAACACCTGATAATTGGAAACAAAATAAGGTCTACGAGCTTTATAAGCTGGCCGAAGATAAAATTATGTTAAATAACACTATTATAAAACGGGCAACCGAAATTCAAATTTCCGGAGTTAAAGCCTTTGACAGTCTACACTTGGCTTCGGCAGAATATGCAAAAGCTGACGTGTTTCTGACTACAGACAAAAACTTGCTACATATGGCAAGGAGGTTAAAGCTGGACGTTACTACAGCAAACCCACTAAATTGGTTTATGGAGGTTGATGAAGATGAGTAGCATAATGCATAAAGATTTAAGCACTATACGCAGATTAGGCATTGAGGCTTTAACGGAAAAGCTTGGGCCTGTAGGTATGGTTGAGTTTATTCGGCAATTTGATTCCGGTTACGGTGACTATACCAAAGAACGTCATGAATGGTTAGATGGTATAGATATTGAGACAATTGTAAAACAGGCGAAATTGGTAAGAAACTGACAAAGATATCTGAGGTGCTCGATAAATAACTACTGGAACCACTATACCCGAACAAGTTAATATTCTTGGCGACTAACCATCGATCTTCAAAGTCTCAGGTTTTTGCGACCTGGACTTTCTTTTTGTTGGCATCACTAAGTAAGGGGTCAGTAATGACCCCTATGTAAACCCTTGAAAATGCGGTAATCCGTAAAGCATGACCCCGCTTGCAACCCCTTCGCACGAAATCCGACCCCGATTCCTACGTGCCTCTCAGCCCGCATTGCGGGCTGATGTGAGCCGTGTCGGGGAAGCTTTGCGACCCCGACACTTTAACCTGCACAGTTTTCGCCCCCATGGTTCACCCCGTAAATTAAGGTGACATAGAACATTTTGCTCTGCGTTTCGAAGGGAAATACTCTTTCGCAGAAAGCCGCCAAATCCGGTTTTATTTTTGCTGAATGGGCAAACCCTTAAGGCTGTTAACAAAACGCGACACAGCGGCACACAGTGGCTCACGTTGCCAGACAACAATATTAGCAAACTTGCCATTGGCATTAAACATTTGTGTGCCGGATAACGAGGGCCTATATGAAACGCACAGCTTCTGTAGACTGCCGGTAACGAACATATAAATCGGCTTGTACCCCATGGTTCATGGTGAACCATGGATTTACAGGAAATCTGTTCTGTGGTAAAATTTGCGCCAGAGGGGGGTATAAGGGGGTAAAGCTTATTCCTGTTCCCCCTCTTTTTCTTTTCTGCATATGACAGTTTTGATACAAGCGCAGAAATGACTTGCAATCCATTTCAGACAGAGTTAACATCACACACCAAAGCAAATACTCGTCTCGCTTCGCTCGGTAGGCGCTCGGTAGGGGACCGCTCGGTAGGGGACTGGTACTTCCCGAATATTGTCGACTCCCTATGGGGGTTCGTTGATGTAGCACTATTGAATATGTCAAAAACAATTGGAACCCAGTACCCAAATTAGTAATTGATTGAACGGTCTCTTAAAGGGATCGAGATCCCACGCCAAAGTGAGCTTCGAGGATGATGAGCTCTATTTAGCGTTTCAGGTTCATGCTGGAAAATACAATTTTATGGCGATTACTGGTTCTAAATGCACCTCAGCAGAATTCCATATAATTTCCATCAAACCGGCTTCTACCAATAAAACGCACCTAGCCCTAGGTGCGTTTTATTGCTTTTTGCAGTTACTTGTTTTCTATGGATTGAAAGATGCAACTTATTAATGGTTCAATACTTTTAACCGCAGTAATCATCGCCTCTAACAAGACTTCACTTGTAATCAAGGACCAATTAATAATATAACCTCTTTCAAATGCCAACTGCCGTATAAATTCCCTGATACTTCTGCCATTTCCTTCTCTGAATGGATGAATCATATTGAGTTCTGACATATAGTAGGCAGCCCTCTTGGAAAATTCTTCAGTACTCAAGTCTCGTAAATGGTTTTCCTTATTTAGTTTACGAAATAAGAATTGTAAGTTTTCCTCAATAAATGGACTATCACAAAAAGGGGTACTTCCCTTTGCGATAAACTCCCTCCTCAGCTTTCCTGCAAAAGGATAAACATCCTGAAAAATATATTTATGAATCCGTAGTAAATGGGTAATACCAAATTTACCTTTTACAGTCTGCTCATTTTCAAGTTCATATTGCCGAATCATTGTAATATCTGCTTCGTACTCAGCCAGAGCTTTTGCATCACGGATGTTTTCCTTGTTAATTAATATATCCGTTCCTTTATAACAATAGATTGACTGCCGATTTTCTAAAGGGTCATAAGTTGAAAAGCCGCTACCCATTTCATCGTCCAAATTTAGCAGAGTGCCTTTCCTTTATCCTCGCAACTGCCTCTCTGCTGGTAATTTTATCTTCAAGGTACTGTTTGCCAAGTGCCTGAGCATGTAAACTCGGTTGTAATCCTTCCATCGCCATTGAAGCCCCAACACTGGAAATTACTCTTTTATGATTCCTTACACCCTTTATATCACTCGTTTTCAAAGCGATTCACCTCTTAAGATTATTATACGCAAATCCATGATATAAGACAATTTATTAACCTACGTTCAGCTCGAAATTAACGGTGCAAGTAATCGACTTGCCAACCAGTGGCAAGTCAATTACGGGGTTAGGCTTATCTTGTGGTCTTTATCGCGACGTGATAGACAGAATCGCGCTGCACCTTAATGCTTACATATACACGAAAGACTCTTAGCAGCTGTAACTATTGCTGGCTTTCCAAGCTAATACTGTGAGCGGAGCCAAAGTAAATTGGCTAAGCCCAAAAAGCCATCGAATGGTATCTGCGTGATGGAAAAACAGCACCAGATTTAATGGTACCCTTCGGAAATAAAAGGAGCTTTAATCGGTATATAGGTTAATGATTCCTACGAAGACAAAATGATAAAATATGGTATAATGTCCTTGGGAATGAGAAAAGACCCCCTATCCTGAAGGTCTTAGAAAATTAAAAGTCGGCATTACCATGCCGACAACTAAAAGTTGTGTTTACACTCCAAAGACTATTTGGAGTATTTCAAAGTATGTTGTACTTAAATTTTAAACCTAAAGTTACTAAATGTCAACTAGAGTAATCTATTAAATGCTTGTTTAATAAGGGAAAAATTCTCATGAGTAATTTTAGCCACAAAAGTATTATCTAATCGTTTTTTATCAATAGTTCGAATTTGAGCTAAATTAATGTATCCGGTAATTTCGGTTTTATAGTTTGGTTCTAATTCCACTGGTATTTCATAATAATCTAATTTTTTGGATACACGTTGCCCTTCATCATTTGTAAATTCAATCGTATAATTGTCTCCAACTTTCGTTGTTACACAATTATTATGAGTTGATATTGGAGCTACAATAGTAGTGAATGAACTAGAATTACCTTTATCATTTTGTAAAATTACAACAGGCCGCTTGCTGTTTTGTTCACTCCCAATATTATGTCCTAAATTACAATAAATGATATCTCTTTTATAAATATGCTCTATACGCCCTTGAAATTGAATTTTATTCTGTTTGATAATCCAATTTAAATACTTCTCTCTATTTCTAAGATTTATAAGGAACTTTTTAGGATCGACAATTTCTTTGGTAAAAATCTTTTCTATTCTTCCTAAAAGATTTTTAATAGAAGCCATTAACAGCGAGATTTCTTTATTAATATCTTCAGTATTAGTTTCCTTTTGAATAGTCAAACCTATTCCTCCATTTCTATCCAATAATCTTCGGCATAAAGGAGGAGAATCCTTCACAATATGGAAATATTATTCATGACTCAGGGGATATTCTGGAGAAAATCCGGGCCACTTTTGAAGGGTATTGGAATAATCAAGGGCGCAATCCACTGGTACCTCCCGGAATTTGTCGAATACAATTTTCTGTTTTCGTATAATTGAGGGAGAGAAGCTATGATACTTATACTAAAGATCATTTGAGTTCTTGTTCCAAGTTGCGAAAGACATCCGCATTAAAAAAGTCCGGCAGCGAGATTTCCAAACCATCACACAACTTTTTAATCGTTACAATTCCGGGGTTTAAGCTTTCGTCATTTAGGATGCTTTTTATAGTCGATTGTGGTATGGCGGCACGATAGCTTAAAGCATTGGGTGTTATTTTCCGTTCTTTGCAAAGCTCAACGATTTATGTTCGCGGTGGGTCGATACTCGGCGTAACGGATCACTACCGCTCACCGTTCCGCTCAGGCTCCTGGACCCTCTCTTGGATGATGAGAATAAAGAAGAAGCCCGCTCTTAAAGAGTGGCGGGTTTCTTCCCTTTACGATCCGCCGCAGGCTTAAACAACCGCGGATACAATATCTTATGTTATGGCCGGCCAGGTTGTTACATAATAATAAAATCTCGTAAGATTGTCGTAGGCTTACAAGGTTCCAAGAGGTGGAAGCAATCCATCCAGGATGCCAACGAGGTAAGCAGGCCGCTCATGATTTATCTGAGGTGTTCGGGAAAGAAGACAAAGAAGAAGGAGGCGCCTAAAGAACTGGGTGCAGTTCAAAGCCGCCTCCTTTTCTGTGGGCAAATTGCTTACGTCACCGGTGGATCGTAGAGATCGTTGGTGGTCATATCGATCACCCTGATATCTCGTATCGCAGCCAGTTCGCCGCTGGGACTGTTAATAATATTCTTGCCTATAACCGTTTCCATCACAGTCTGGGCCTCAGACAGTGTCAGGTTCTCCCTCGGCTGTTGGACGGAAATAACGAAGGATTTGCCGCCGGTGGTAAGAAAAGTTAGCTTTAACACCTTGCTTGTAATAATCGCCATTTTAATCACCTCCTAAAGATTTACTTTGACTTTTCATAGCTGGTCTTTCAGGCAGATTTTCCAGCTGCTTATTCATTAATAAGCTCCCAGTTTTTG
>NZ_JUEE01000050.1:0-21628 GCF_000802135.1 Desulfosporosinus sp. BICA1-9 | reverse complement strand
ATCCCAAAGGAGGAACGGGCGCAATTCATCATCGATATGGATATCGAATGACCAATCAGGAACTCAGGCAAGCGGTCAATGAACGGACGCAGACCCGGCAAGAAAAAGACCAGGTCTTACAGGAAAAAGACCAGGCCCTGCAGGAGAACGAGGACCTCCAGAAGACAGTGGAAGACCAAAGCGGTATCATCACCGAGCTGACTACGGAGCTTGCCAATCTGAAGGTTCAATTGGAGAACGTCAAGACGTCCAAAGCGGAGCTCGATAAAACGGCCAGGCAGCTGAAGGATTCGCTGGAATCGCTCCAACAAAGCTCATCCGCCAAGGGCTATGAGAGGATGAAAACGAACTTCATTAATACGTCGCTCAAGGTCAGGGCCAACCATATCACAGATGGACGTTATGAAGTAAATGCTTGAGAATATCACTTTAGCATGCTATGATAAACATGCATAATTGGAGAAATTTGGTGTCCGTATGACTTCGTATATTGCAGTCACCAGCTACTTTGATTATCTTTGTTTGGGAGGAGTGCTAACCTATGGATAGCGAAGAGCTCTTAAAAATCGTCGCCAGGGATGAAGACGGCCAACATCAATTTAAAGCAAATATCACCAATAGTTTGGCAAGCGAAGGCAACCTAAACCTTGCCGCCGCTTTGCTTTTTTCTAAAGCACCTTATTATAAACTTCCCATATTCATCGTCAAAGCCGTTTCCTATCCGAGCAAAGACATTGACGTCTCTCATTACATTGAAAGCGCAGATTTAAAGGGAAAATTGTCAGATCTTTTTCAGTCAACTCTCAACTTTATGTTACGCAACATTGCTTACATCCAGCATCAGCAAGATGTCAATTCACTAGGAGAACCAGAAATTCCTAAAATTGTATTTGAAGAGTTATTGGTGAACGCATTAATCCATAGGGATTACCTCATTTCTGCTCCGATCCGAATCTTCATCTTTTCGGATCGCATCGAAATTATCAGTCCCGGTCATCTTCCCAATAATCTCTCGGTGGAGAATATCAAGAAGGGTATCTCAAATATTCGGAATCCCATTTTGGCTTCTTTTGCCACAAGAATACTACCTTATCGTGGTCTTGGCAGTGGGATCCGAAGAGCACTTAGTGCTTATCCGGCAATTGAATTGATAGACGATCGCGAAGGGAATGTCTTTAAAGTCATTATTGCACGCGAAAAGAAAGTATCCCACTAGTTGCTCGACCATACCAGTCATCAACATTGATATTTTAGATTTCCTGCATCCTTTCCTGGTCTTGCATTGAATATCCATCTCTTTTAACATCACTCATATTTAGTGAATCATCTTTCATTACAATATTCTTTAGCTTTTTAACTGCCCCATAAGGCTCTTTTAATGAACAGGGGACCAGGGACCAGTGCCTGACACCAACTTATCATTGATTTTATCGAAGCGGCCCCATTTCTAAACTCCTCTCGAATCTGAGCTCTATTATGGTCTTATGTATTCGCTTTATCGAAGGTCGGGAACCAAAGCTCAAGCGGAGATTGGCTTGACTTTACCCTAATTGATGAACCGCTGACGTCGTTAGATCAAGAGCACCAAAGAAGTTTTGCCTCTGTAGTCTTTGACACATATTCAGCTCATCAGTATATCGTAACGTCTCACGATTTGCGATGGCCACGGGAACTAAAACGATTGACTAGCCAAAATATCTCCGCTCAATTTCATAGTTGTTCTTTACCTCTTCGATTATGGTGATGAATGGGAGTTTAAGGTTGAAGTGGAGGAAATAAGCTCGGAAAAGCCATTACCTCTCACACCTAAGATTGTTGGTAAACGGGGTGAGGCGCCTGATCAGTACGGATATGGGTATTAGCCCCGGAAACGTGAGCGCCTTACCAGACTTGATAAGATGCAACCTTTGGCATGGTTCGGACTGAAGTGCGCAACAGAGTTGGTAATTCCCACTTGGGACATGTTTTTGATGACGGTCCAGCAGACAAAAGAGGAAAAAGGTACTGCATTAACAGTGCTTCGATACGATTTATTCCCCTTGGGCAAATGAAAGAACAAAATTATGGGCAATTTATGTCGCTGGTAGATTAAAGTATTATGGAGTCTTGTCTTGCTGAATTCTGATTTATCAGATAAAGGATCAGTTTTCGTTCCTAGTCAAATATGTTCCCTAAGTCAATTGCTAAGTCATCAAATAACCCATCGTTTATTGTTTCGTCTTTCCCGTACACTGCTGGTTCAGTAAATACATTCTCGGAGAATTTATAAACTTCCACAATCTTATTCAATGGATCAACTATCCAGTATTCTCGGACTCCTGACAATCGGTAGCGTCTTAATTTGACTCGTTTGTCTTTTAACGCTGTTGATGGACTCAAGACCTCCACTACAAGGTCGGGAACACCGACACAGCCTTTTTGGTGTATCTTCGATTGATCACATATCACAGTTATATCAGGTTCAACATAATTGTCATTTTCATCATCCAACCATACCCCAAAAGGTGCAGGAAAGGCCTTGCACCGTTTACCCTTTAGATAAGTATAAAACTCACCATATAAATTTCCGACAATAGCTTGGTGTTGGGATGAGGGAGGTGGTGTCATATCGTAAATTACACTATCAATACGTTCCCAACGTTCAAACTCGAATTCCAATGGTTTTTCTTCCAAATAAAACACCCCCTTTGTAAAATTATACCATGGTTCAATTGGTTTTAAAAGGCGAATGAGAATCATTATAAGAGCAACAATAAAGACATTGATAATGAAATAGGGCTCTATGTACTTTTGAGGCATTTATCTAATTACAGAGAAAAAGCGCTTTGGTTAAGGGAATATGAGTTTGGATTACAGCAAAACGTGCAACAAAGGAAAGCCCTTGTTGAAACGTACAAATGTATCAAGGAAACAGGAGATTTTCCACAGTACTGACAGAGAAAAGTTCAGTGTATTTGCAAATATGATCGTGAATGTAATCGATGTGGAGGTACAATTTCGTGAGAAACGTGAGATCACCATATATTAGCCTTTCCGATAGCGTCCGCTGCAGAAAGGAATATTTCGGTGGAATACTTTTCAATACTAGGACAGGAACTATGATGGATGTTGACAGGGGAGCCTATTTGTTAATTTTACTTATCCAAACCATGGGCGTAGTAGATGTTAATGATCTCGATAGGATTTGGTTTATCGTATATAATAAACACATTAATCGAAGAGTGGTTATTAGGATAATAGAAAAGTTACTTGAGTTTAAAATGTTGGTAGTTATGCCAAATGGCCGACTCAATAACGATTACGATGTGAGTTCTAACCTCTTGGATCAGACCAGAATCGCTGGATCTGATCTCCAGTTTATTAGCGCACCGGAAACTATCCATTGGGCAGTTACCTATAAATGTGAATTGGATTGTCCGGATTGCTATGTACGACGACATCGTGAGGATTTTACGACTGAACTTAATACAATAGAGGCCTTGACGATCATCGATAAGATAGCTGACGCCAGGGTTTTCCAATTGGCTATCGGCGGTGGGGAGCCCTTGTTGAGAGAAGATATTCTAAGCATTGTTGCTAGGGCTCATGAAAGGAAACTAGTAGTTCATGTTACAACAGGCAGGTATCAGCATGAACCTGCTGCTCTTAGAGAACTAGCAAAATATATTAAGAGCTTGCAGATCGGAATTAAGCAAGAGGAATTGCTGGCGCAGCCGGAAAACGAAAAGGAAAAGCTAATCCAGCTCATTGCTATGACCAGTGAGCTCGGCCTTGATATTGGAGCTAATCTGATGTTATCTAACTCTACGCTTAGCGAATTTGAGCACATCATTGATTTGCTAGCAGCTGTAGGATTTAAGAGGTTAACCCTGCTGCGATATAAACCACCTGGAGACATTCAGCGTTGGCTTAAGGAAAAACCTGATGAGTACACTCTTTTGGAATTTGAACGGAAGTTTTCTAAAACTGTGGATACCTATCCAGATATCCAATTCAGGGTGGACTGCGGGTTGGCGTTTCTGGAAAGAAAACTGTCACCTCAAACAGCGGAGGCTCATGGGATCAGGGGATGTACTGCTGCGAATAGGATCTTGTCAATAGCACCAAATGGCTCAATTTATGCTTGTTCCCAATTAGTTGGACAAGGCTTCTCTGCAGGTAATATATTGGAGGATGACTTAAAACACGTCTGGATGAACAGTGAAGTTTTAAAAAAATATAGGAGTTTTCGTACCAAAAAGCCTTTCAAATATAGCGACTGTGGTCAATGTACTGCTAAAATCCATTGCGGAGGGTGCAGGGTATTTGCCGATGATGCCTTAGGGGCCGATTCGGGTTGTCCTGAGCCTGTCCTATCACCCGCGAAGCTGAAAAAATATGGTAAGGAAGATCTTTATGATACAATTTTAGATATTCAGGAAAGCATCGGTTTTACAAATGCTGGCTTTCCTTATGCGTCCTTTGAGCAAATCCAGGGCTGGTTGGAGGAAGAATTTTATCCTAAATGGTTGCTTAGAAAAGAAATAAGGGGACAACAGTTATGAAAATTATCAGTGTAAAAAAGGGTTTCACCTCAGACCACAGTTCTACTTCCTATGAATTTCTGGCAGTGGATAAAGTGCTGAGCAAAAAGGACCGGCAAGCGGTTGCATCATTGTCCAGTCGAGCCAATCCGACTGCCAGAGAAGTAAGCTTTATTTATCACGCAGACGGCTATGATATTCCAGGCGGCTGGGAGGCGCTAATGGAAAAGTATTATGATGTTATGTACAGCGAGTCTTATGATTGGTGGACGTTCGCTATCGCCTTCAATTCTTCAAAGGGGCAGGTAGCTGAGTTAAAGAAGTATGAATTTGACGGTGAGGACGATTGTGGCATCAATGTACACGAACAGGATGGTCGGACAATTATTGAGATTAATTGCCGCTTAGATTCGTACTATATCGATGATCCGTATGACAAATATGACGACTATGACGATGATGACGACTGTGAAGAAGATGAGGGGGAAACAGAGAGTTTATTTGTCGCTGAAAATGAATTGCTTAACCTGTTAGTCAAAATAAGGGAACAATTAATGCAAGGTGATTACCGGGCTTTATATGCAGTATGGGAAAGATATGGTTACTTAACTGATGAAGATGAAGAAAATGACGACGATGACGATGACGATGACGAAAAAGACGAATATGAAAGTATTATCCCACCCAAGCCACCTGAAAGATCTCAAGGAAAAAGCATCATAGAGCAATTCTCAAATATGCTCGAATGACAGTTGATACATAATAACCATTAGCTGATATATTTTGATCTCAATGGTTGAGGCGATGTATCTCATGATTGCATTCGCAACACTCGTTGTTTTGATCATAAAGAAGAAATAACCGCCCCTAGCAAGGACTGCGGTTATTTCTTATAACTTCAATTCGGGCTAACCGTTCGGTTAGACAATCTGCTGGGCTGGCGTGCTTGCAACACGTCAGTCCTTTTCTTATATTATACCCATAGATTGTAAAATATACAACCAGCTTGTCTTTAACTGGATACTTGAACACATACTGAAAAAAGATAAACTTATTACTGCTTAAACCTTTGGGGATACAACAAATGAGAATCAATGAATATTGGCTTAGTGCTATTGTTAAGTAAAGGAAAGGATAACTTTGGGAGAGTTAGAAAAACATGCTCGACTATTTAATCTGATTGCTCCTGTTTACAATAAATTCTTTCACTGGCATGCTCAGGGCCGCCAGAATGTCCACCCAGGGGAAGTCCATTGAGTTTGAGCAGGGGGCTCTCGTTACATTGCTGGGAGTTAATGTTTAGGATTTAATTAGGAAAATAATTCATATATCTTTTTTATAAGTTCTACAAAGATATAAGAAAGGAGATTTTTTATGTCGAAAAACTATGAATCTGAGTTTAAAACCATTGCTGCCTTAATGTTAAAAAGGCTTCCGCCACCGCCTCCTGTAAGCGACGTCAATACTAAGTACAATCTCTTTTAGGCGGGGAAGGATTGCCTTGCTTATACCATAACACAGGCCTCCTCCTTGGCCGAAAGGGCTAAAAATGGAGGAGCTTACGAATGATAACTATGCTTCGGGACAAAACCCTTTGGGGATTAATCCTTGCTGTGCTGTTCATGATGGTCGGAGTAGGAATGATAGTTGTGATATTGCCACAACGAATCGTGTCTTTGGATGGAAACTCGCATTCAGTGGGATATCTGGCTTCGGCTTTCGCCTTTTCCTATATACTATTCCAAGTTCCTATCGGCAGTTTGTCGGATAAATTAGGTTTCAGGCCGTTTCTAATCATTGGATATTTGCTGTGTTTTTTGGCCGGATTGGTGTTTTTCTTTGCAACAAGTTCAGGCTTGATATTTTTCGCCCGGTTTATGCAAGGGGTCGGCGAAGCGCCGGTTTGGGCGCTAGCCCCAGCATTGCTGTCAGTAAAATTTCCAATGGCAGTGGCTATCGGATTATTCTTCTCATTATTCTATGTGGCGATAAGCCTTTCACAAGTTATTACCGGCTCATTATCGGACAGATTTGGCTGGAATACATTTATGATCATAGGACTTCTTGTCGCCGCTGTTGGGATAATTATTACTCCATTCTTAAGTAGCCTGCTAATCTTCTTGCCACTAACGGTCGCGAGTTTGGGAATGGGCGTTTTCTATCTTGCATCAATGGGCTTCTTGAATGAAATCGTGCCCAACTCTTTAAAGGGTACTATTTCGGGGGCATATTATCTCTTTTGGGGTGTCGGGATGTTTTTCGGTCCCCCAATAATAACTAAAATTGCGTCATACGTCAGTTTTCAGGCATCAATGACAGGTTATTCGTTTCTTATGCTGCTAGTAGCATCTGGAATGGTGAAGCTCTTAGGTTGGAATAGAGCCGAGATTAAAGCGGAAATTTTAAACTAAAAGAATCGCAAATTTTTCAAACATTTGAACCAATCAAGACTAAATTAGTACATTATTTTTTTACTGTTTGGCGTTTGGAGCTTGTGAGAAAAGAGTACTTTGCGAGACGCAAGGCAGTTTTAGATGAGATGGCGGCCGTCAGAGAAGCAGAACTCCGGTATTCCATCAATGAAGAGCTATTTCATTGGCAGAAAGACAGTGAAGAGGACGTTTTGTTGGGAACTGTATGACCAACAAAAACGTCCTCTCTTGTCCTTATCCGACTTATTTTCTTTCACTGCATCAAATCCAAACATATGGAATAATTCAAGATATAAGTGAAATGACAGGCGGTAGGGTCGTATTAGGCCCCGGGACCTTGTATGGCGCGATTAACTCTATGCTTACAAAAGGTTGGATAAGTTTATACAGTGAGGATAAAGAATCCAGAAAGAAAAAAGAATATTTGCTCACAGAAATAGGCAGGGAAATATTTGTGAAGGAAGTTAAAAGGTTAAATGAACTTGTAGAGAATAGGAAAAAGATGGATGAAGAAACGGAGATGAAAAAAGTAGGATTTATTAGTATCCAAACTGGAATATATAATCCTAATCCCGGCTAAATCGGTGATGTCTTCTAGTTTTGTGTATTTATCATCTTCCCGATTTACCTTTCTCTTTAAGCTTTCTCGGCTTTTTAACCGGGAAGTGATTGAGTGAACGTTAATGTCCTTAAGCTGAAGTATTCCTTTTAACAAGTTTTCGGTGACATTTGCAAAATCGGAATATACTGGATAAACTTGATCGAATTTAGCAATGATGTCGGCTGAATTTTGATTGGTCATCTTAAATTTCCCTTCGGCTTCTTTAGTTTCTTTTTGTTATTATGTTATCACATTTATTTTGCCATATAAAAGTCTGATGATTCTTGTGGACCTTCTTCTGAAAAATTTACCTTTTCAGTGGACGGTCATTGATGATAAGATTAGATAAGACACGATTTAACCCTAAGTCGTGTCTATTTTAACCAGAAAAAATTCTTAGGAGAGACTGACGAAGTACATGAAAAAAATAAGTGAAATTTTTAGTGATTATGAAGCAGAGGGGAACCTCAATACTGCTATTGTACAAGCAGTGGTCTTAACTAAAAGTACGAAAACCCTGGAGATGAAAATCAGCTCTGATCAATATATTGAACTAAGAGAAATTGAATCCCTAAATCAGTTTATCAGGGAACGATTAGCCTTAGACGATTCAATCATCACAGTAGTTTACAGTGAGGGAACTCATAGAAAGCCCTTAGAAGAGGAACTCAAAACTATTTTGTCACTGATGGCCGATAAGCATCCGGTCTTAAATGGAGTGCTCAAAACTTGTGACTATGAAATAGCACAAAATCATTCGATCAAATTTACGTTTAAAACGGCAGTTTCCTACTTATTAAAAGCGAGGGGTTACGATAAAAAAATCCAAGAGACCATAAAAGACCTCTACGATGCCACCTATCAAATCAATTTTGTGGATAATGTAAGCAGTGAAGAATTAATGAGACTGCAAGAAGATGCACAAGAAATGGAAATTCTGCTTCTGCAAAAGGAAGCGGCTGCCACACCAAGCCATTATGCCTCTGAATTACCTAAGGAAGCTGGGCCAATAAAGCCGGAAATTAAAGGAGAAAAGGACGGCAAAAAAGGCGATCCTTCCTTGATCTTAGGCAGAAACGCGACTATCAAGGACAAGGTCATTAAAATTACGGACATTACACCGGATGAGGGCAGGATAGCTATCCAGGGTGAACTATCCAATATCGAAGCCAAGGAATTAAGAAGCGGAAAAACCTTAATTTCCTTTGATTTATATGACGGCACGAGTTCCATGACCTGTAAGGCCTTCCTCAAGCCCGGTGAAGATGGTGAGATAGTAGCCAGGCTGAAAAAGGCTAAGGGGGTCAAGCTGGCCGGAAATGCCGGCTTTAGCCAGTTTTCCGGGGAAATTGAGCTTATTGCCAATACCATTGTAGAAACACCAGGCAGGAAGAAGGCTCAACGTCTGGACAGGGCAGAGGAGAAGCGGGTCGAGCTGCATATGCATACCCAGATGAGTCAGATGGATGCCATGACCAGTGCCACGGATCTGATTAAAAGAGCTATGAGCTGGGGTATGAAATCCATTGCCATTACGGATCATGGCGTAGTGCAGTCTTTTCCTGAGGCCCATAAGCTCTTAGGACGAGATAATCCGAACATGAAGGTTATCTATGGTGTGGAAGCCTATTTGGCACCGGATAAAAAGCCATCGGTAACCAACGCCAAGGGCCAGAGTATTGATACTGCCTATTGCGTGTTGGACTTGGAAACCACCGGCTTCTCAGCTGTAACGGAAAAAATCACAGAAATAGGAATTATGAAACTCAAAGATGGCAAGGTTATCGACCAGTTCAGCTGCTTTGTTAATCCTGAAAAGCCGATTCCAGCAAGGGTGGTAGAGGTTACCAACATCACTGATGATATGGTAAACGATGCAGAAACCATAGAACAGGTCTTTCCTAAACTGCTGGAATTTATAGAGGGAAGCGTTTTGGTGGCCCATAATGCTGAATTTGATCTGGGTTTCTTAAAGCATAATGCTAAGGCCTTAGGCTGTGACTTTGATTACACCTATTTGGATACCTTGTCCTTGGCCAAGGAGCTCTTTCCGGATTACAAAACCTATAAATTAGGCAGAATCGCCAAGAACTTGGGCTTTAAGGTGGAGGTAGCTCACAGGGCCTTAGATGATGTGGATACCACGGTCAAAGTTTTTAAGGTTATGCTTGAAAAGCTTAAGCAACGGGGAGCAGAAACCCTTGAGGATATCGATCTCTTTGGCTCCGATGAAGACGCAAAGAAGGCTGAGTATAAGAAGCTTAAAACCTATCATGCCATCATCTTAGCCAAGGACTATGTGGGATTAAAGAATTTATATAAGCTGGTTTCCTATTCCCACTTAGATTATTTTTATAAAAAACCACGGATCTTAAAGAGCCTTTATGAAAAGTACTCTGAAGGTTTAATCCTGGGCAGTGCCTGCAGTGAAGGTGAGCTTTACCAGGCCATCTTACTGGGAAAATCCGCTGAGGAAATTAAAGCCATTGCCGAGGGCTACGATTATTTAGAAATCCAGCCTCTCGGGAACAACGATTATCTGGTCAGAACAGAGCAGGTGCCCGACAAAGACTATTTAAAGGAAATCAACCGCAAAATTGTGGCTCTGGGTAAAAAATTAAACAAGCCTGTCGTCGCCACCGGGGATGTTCACTTCCTGGATCCGGAAGATGAAATCTACAGGCGAATCCTGGAAGCTGGTCAAGGCTTTAAGGATGCCGATAATCAGGCCCCCTTATATTTAAAAACCACCGAGGAGATGCTGGAGGAGTTTTCCTATTTAGGAGCGGCAAAGGCTTATGAGGTGGTGGTAACCAACACCAATCTGGTGGCCGATATGTGCCAGCCGATCAGTCCTATTTCAGCGGAGAAGTGCGCGCCTCATATTGAAGGCTGCGAGCAGACGATTAAGGATATTACCTATGAGAAGGCCCATGCCCTCTATGGAGACCCCTTGCCGGAAATTGTTCAGCAAAGGCTGGATAGAGAGCTGGATTCCATCATCAAAAATGGCTTCTCTGTCATGTATATCATTGCTCAAAAGCTGGTCTGGAAATCCAATGAGGATGGCTATCTGGTCGGCTCTCGAGGATCGGTGGGTTCCTCGGTTGTGGCCTATATGACTGGTATTACGGAAGTCAATGCCCTGCAGGCCCATTACCGGTGTCCCAGCTGCCAGTATTCTGACTTCTCTGATTATGGGGTTAAAATCGGCTTTGACTTGCCGGATAAGGTGTGTCCGGTTTGCGGAGAAAAGCTGGCCAAGGATGGCATCGATATCCCCTTCGAGACCTTCTTAGGCTTCAATGGGGATAAAGAGCCGGATATTGACTTGAATTTCTCAGGAGAATATCAGGCCAAGGCCCATAAATATACAGAGGTCATCTTTGGCAAGGGTACAACCTTTAAGGCCGGAACCATCGGGACTATCGCCGAAAAAACAGCCTTCGGCTACGTGAAAAAGTATTATGAGGAAAAAAGCCGTACCGTAAACAAGGCAGAAACTCTGAGAGTCTCCAAAGGCTGCACCGGGATCAAAAGAACCTCAGGGCAGCACCCGGGAGGAATCATCGTTGTGCCGAAGGGACGAGAAATCTTTGAATTTTGCCCCGTCCAGCATCCTGCCGATGACTCCAATTCGGAGATCATAACCACCCATTTCGATTATCACTCCATTGATTCGAACCTCTTAAAGCTGGATATCCTGGGTCATGACGACCCGACGGTCATCCGAATGCTTCAGGATATCACCGGAGTGGATCCTCTAACGATACCCATGGATGATCAGGAGACCATGTCGATCTTCTCCTCCACGGAAGCCTTAGAGGTAACCCCGGAGCAGATCAATTCTAAGGTCGGAACCTTTGGAATTCCTGAGTTTGGCACGAAGTTTGTCAGAGGAATGCTTCTAGATACAAGGCCCAAAGCCTTCACAGATTTAATCTGCATATCCGGACTTTCTCATGGTACGGATGTGTGGCTGGGAAATGCCAAGGACTTAATTGATGCGGGAACCGTGACTCTAAGTGAAGCCGTGTGTACCCGGGATGATATTATGACGTATTTGATAAGTAAGGGCCTGCCGCCCGATACGGCGTTTAAGATCATGGAGCTGGTGCGCAAAGGAAAGGCTTTATCGAACCCTGAAAAATGGGCCGAATATGAAGCTTTGATGAGGGAGCATAAGGTACCGGAATGGTATATCGATTCCTGCCGTAAAATAAAATACATGTTTCCTAAAGCCCATGCTGCAGCCTATGTCATGATGGCCTTCCGCATAGCCTGGTTTAAGGTGCACATACCCCAGGCTTATTACGCAGCCTACTTTACCATTCGAGCAAAGGCCTTTGAGGCTGAATTTATGATCTTCGGCAAAGAAAAGGTTAAGGCCAAAATGAAGGAAATTGAGGAGCTGGGTAACCAAGCTACCCCTAAGGATAAGGATATGTACGATGACTTGGAATTGGTTTTGGAAATGTATGAAAGGGGCTTTAAATTCCTGCCCATTGATTTATACAAATCCCATGCCACAAGATTTCTGCTCGAGGAGGAGGGCTTAAGGCCGCCCATCAACAGTATATCCGGCATGGGCACGGTGGCAGCCGAAGGTCTATATAACGCGGCCCAAGAAAAGCCCTTCAACTCCATAGAGGATGTCAAGAAACGGGCTAAAATCGGGAATGCTACCATCGATTCACTTCGGAAATTTGGCTGCTTCAAAGGAATTCCGGAAAGTGATCAGATGAGTCTTTTTGATGTGATTTAGATTCACGAAATTATACCCATCTTTGATTACATTGGGAGGCATGGTAGTCAGCTTTTATTTATTGTCACTTGCTATTAAGTCACTCCCAATTGGCACAGCATATGCTATTTGGACAGGAATTGGTGCTTTAGGTGTAGTGTTGATTGGTATTTTCCTTTTCAATGAGCCCGCTAATATCTTGCGAATTTTATTTCTATGCTTGATACTGGTGGGTATTATAGGGTTAAAACTTACTTCTGTATAGTTTCTCTCCGATCCGCACACAGCAGAAGAGCAATCCAGTTCCCCTAAAGCATAGTGGGATGAAAGTTAGTCAATGAAAGCGAGGAAATAATAATGTTTAGAAAAATGAGAAGAGGTAAGCAATTATTATCAATGGAAGACACCGTAGCTGTAATGGACAGATGCACAAATGGTGTCCTGGCGTGCTTAGGTGATGAAGATTATCCTTACGCAGTTCCACTTAGCTATGTCTATTTGAATGACAAAATCTATTTTCATTCAGCAAAAGCCGGACATAAAATCGATGCATTGACGAAGAACCCAAAGGTATCTTTTTCAGTAATAGATGAAGATACCATAGTAAGTGAAAAATTTACTTCTTATTTTCGCAGCGTTATTGCTTTTGGTAAAGCTAGAATTGTAGAAGGTGATGAAAGGCTGGAAGCTTTTGAGGCTTTAGTTGAAAAGTATTCAGCAGATCAACCTGAAGAAGCCAAGCATAAGGAAATATCCGGATGTACGCAATCTTATATGGTTGCAATTGACGTCGAGCACATAACTGGCAAGGAAGCCCTTGAATACGTCAACGCTAAAAGTGATTAAAGATGTGAAAACAACAAGCCGCCGTTCACTGGTATGCTTCCATAAAGGTAGACAGGTTAAATAATTCCAACCTACTACGGAAAATTGGGAGCATATCACAGTGCCAGGCGGCTTGTAATGTTTAAGTGGCTATTTAATGGAAATTAGAACTTAATTATTTTAGGTTCACCTGTAAAGGTAGCTATCGTAGCTACTGCATCCTGCAAATACAATACCTGGGTGTTAGGATCTGTTGCAGAGTACCGAGACTGAAGTGTAGGATAGCTTTCAAGCATACTCTCCTTTACTTCAACACGGTCATCCTCTACTGCAACGGCCTGGATACGAATCCATTCTTGGCCATTAAATGCGCAAATTTCAATTTTGGGATTTGCTGTCATTTGTTTTGAAACGTCCTTTACCTTACCAGTCTGAATATAAAGCTTACCCTCAAAAATGTTGACAGTTCCAAAGGGACGAACTCGTGGCTGATCTCCATCGACGGTTGCTAAGTAATAAGTCTGGCACTTCTTTAAGAAATCAAAAACTTCTTGCATTAAAGAAATCTCCTTTCAATTTATACAATAAATTTACAATAAAAGTCTTGAAATAACAAGTACGATTATTTATGATACATAGTATCTAATTAGATACTGTCGGGAGGAGATTATGGAATTGGAGAAAGATTTATTTGGGATATGCCCTTATACAACTGCACAGAAGGTTCTTTCTGGTAAATGGTCGGTCTATATTAAACGTCTGCGCGAAAAGATCGAGGATGATAGTCAAAACCCATCAATTATTAAAACAGTTCGTGGAATCGGATACAAAGGGGGCAGCTAAGTTGTTGCGAAATAAAGAAATCAAGCTATATATCACACTTTTGACGGCAGTTGTAATAGTAGGTTTTGTTGCCTGCTATTTTTTTAATCCCGTCTCAGGGATCATTGCTTTATTAGCGTTGCTTTTAATGGGTGCAGTATCCTTCATGTTTACGAGATGGAGATATCAGCAAATAGAAAAGCTAACGGAATATCTAAAGCGAATTGCAGGTGGCGAATACTCCCTTGATATTAGAGATAATGATGAAGGCGAGCTTAGCATCCTTAAAAGTGAACTATATAAAGTAACCGTAACCCTCTCTGAGCAAGCAAGCCTCTTGAAAAAAGACAAGCGTTATCTAGCAGATTCAATCTCGGATATTTCACATCAGCTTAAAACGCCTATTACCTCAATGTCTGTTATGACAGACCTGATCAGTGATGAAAACCTATCCCTGGATAAGCGTGTGGAATTTACCCAAAATATTCGTTCACAGCTTGAAAGACTTCAATGGCTTGTGGCATCACTACTCAAGCTGTCGAAGATTGATGCAGGTACAATTAAGTTTAAGAAAGAGCCTGTAAATGTGCAAGACCTTATCACACGATCCATTGAACATCTACTAATCCCCATGCTACTTAGCCCATTCAGAATTGTGACGAGCATAGCTAGGGAATTGCAAAAAGGCCGCCTCGTTTTATGAGGCGGCAGTGAGTCGTGAGAATAGTCAGGGACAAGTTTATCTTTTCGGTCTGGAAGATTATGCTATAATTGTAGTAACAGGTTGTCGAGGGACGGTTAGCCACACCCTTTTAGAAAGGGGGTGGTATGATGATCTCAATGGTTGAGGCAATGTATCTCATGATTGCATTTGCAACACTTATTGTTTTGATCATAAAGAAGAAATAACCGCCCTCTAGCAAGGATCGCGGTTATTTCTTATAACTTATAATCCGGGCTAACCGTTTGGTTAGACAACCTGCTGGACTGGTGTGCTTGTAACACGTCAGTCCTTTTCTAATATTATACCCATAGATTGTAAAATATGCAACTAGCTCACGAGCTGTCAGTTGTTGTTCCATCAGCTCAATAAGAAACTTAGACCCCGCAAGCGATTGTGGGTTTTTTAGTTTTCTATGTCATTTGATTCGGTTGGACTTCATAGAGACCCTGTAAGATGGGGCAAAGGCAGCCAAATTTGTTGTTTTAATAACTGGCAAATGGTCAATAATTATTCTCTACCATCTTTGCAGCGATGGACAGCGCTCATGAGCACAACTTTACCTTTAATGAGGCCATTTCCTTGATGGTGATGTGCGATACTCAAGAAGAAATCGACTAATATTGGGATAAGTTATCTGCAGTCCCTGAAGCAGAACAATGTGGTTGGTTGAAGGACAAATACGGCTTTTCATGGCAGATTGTTCCCACGGTCATGAATGAGATGATGCAGACTAAGAATGCTGCAAAATTAGCCCAAGTAACGGATGTACTCCTCTGGGAGTGCTTACATCTGGAAAGGAAAATTAACATGAATATGATATCTCAGCCCTTAGCTGGTTTCTTGATGATTTTCTGGTCTGAAGTGACCCATATAAACCCCGAATACACGCACTTGATTTGGCAGAACTTCAATAACTTTATGCTTGCTATTTCCAGACATTAACTTTATTAGTGGTGATCCTTCCGACCATTTTATACGCTTCAGGGTTCCCTCTTCATCATTGTTGATGAGTGCGGCCACGATTTGACCATTATAATCTGCCCACTGCGCATAACGCATGAAGACAATATCTCCAGACTCGATACCGGCACCGATCATGCTGTCATGCTTCACCCTCAAGGCATAGTCTGGTTGACGACTATCTTGGAATGGATAATGGATATAGCCCTCAACATTCTGCTCAGCCAGTAATCCTTCACCAGCACAGATTCTGTCGATAAGGGGGATAGACTTATATGACTGAGTTTTCTTAAATGATGAATTTATGTCAGACTTTAAGACATTTAATGAGTCGGCAATCTTTTGTAGATTACCAGGGGGAATTAATGTTTTTCCATTCACGTAGTCTGATATTGTGCTTGTTGGTAATTTAGTTTTATTGCTTAGATCGGTTTGACTAACACCTTTAAGGTGTAGGATCTGTTTGAGGTTGACAGAAATGTCCGCGATCATGCCAAGCTCAACCTCTGTATACTTACTGCGTGCCACATAATTCCCTCCAAAGTCTGAAAATATTCTATTCCGAGTATATCCGATTTCATGAATAATAAATAGTAGGTTAGATTAACCGGCAAGGCCCTGCCGATCAAGAATAAGCCTCTGCCCATCATCGCCATCACAACCACCGCAGGCACCGGCAGCGAAACGGATGCATGGGGTGTTATCACCAATGCGGAGACACACGAAAAGATCGGCTTCGGCGGTATTGACGAGTTGTTCCCGAAAATCGCGATCATCGATCCCGAACTGATGATGAGCGTACCGCCGAAATTCACGGCTTATCAGGGCTTCGATGCCTTCTTCCACAGTGCCGAAGGCTATATTTCCAAATATGCAAATCTGATGAGCGATATGGTCGGTATCACCGCCATCGAAAATGTAAGCCGCTATCTGGCAAAAGCAGTGCACGACGGCAGCGATCTGGATGCACGCGAAAAGGTTGCCTTCGGCAATTATCTTTCCGGCATCGAGATGGTCGTCGGCGCAACGAGCAGCCAACACTCTTTGGAGCATGCCATGAGCGCTTATCATCAGGATCTGCCTCACGGGGCAGGACTCATCATGCTGAGCAAGGCCTATTTCACCTTCTTTATCGACAAGCATGTATGTGACGAGCGTTTCATCCGCATGGCCAAAGCGATGGGCAAGGAAGACACAAGCAGACCGGAGGACTTCATAGCAATGCTGACCAAGCTGCAGGAAGACTGCGGCGTGGCTGATTTGAAGATGTCCGACTACGGCATAAAGCCGGAAGAATTTGAGACTCTTGCGAAAAATGCCAAGGACACCATGGGCGGGCTGTTTGAATGCGACAGGGTGGCTTTGAGCGTCGAGGACTGCGTTGCCATCTATAAAAAGTCCTACAAGTAACCGAAGGAGGAGTGGAGATTTATATGAAATATGTTACTTTAAATAACGGCGTCAAAATGCCGATTCTGGGCTATGGCGTCTATCAGGTCGATCCGGCTGAATGCGAGCGCTGCGTACTGGATGCCATTTCAGCGGGATATCGCTCCATCGACACCGCACAGGCTTATAACAACGAGGAAGGCGTCGGCAATGCCATTGAAAAATGCGGCGTGCAGCGCGCGGAACTGTTTATAACCACCAAGGTTTGGATTTCTAACGGCGGCTACGAAAAAGCCAAGGCTTCCCTTGCGGATTCGCTGAAGAAACTGAAAACCGATTATATCGACCTGTTGCTGATCCACCAGCCGTTCAACGATTACTACGGCACTTACCGCGCTATGACGGAGGCTTACAAGGCCGGCAGAATCCGAGCCATCGGGGTCAGCAACTTCTATCCAGACCGCCTGATTGATTTCTGTCAGTTTCAAGAGGTTGTCCCGGCGGTCAACCAGGTGGAAACCCATCCCTTCCAGCAGCAGAAAGCAGCGCACGATATTATGAAGAAATATGGCGTGCAGCACGAGTCCTGGGGACCGTTTGCTGAGGGTCGGAAGGATATGTTCACCAACCCGGTCATCAAGGCCATTGGTGACAAATACGGCAAGTCGGTGGCCCAGGTGATTCTGCGCTTCCTGATTCAGAGCGATGTGGTGGTGATTCCAAAATCCACCCATAAGGAGCGTATGATCGAAAACTTCAATGTATTTGACTTTGCCCTGGCTGCCGAAGACATGAAAGCAGTTGCCGCGCTGGACGAAAGTGAAAGCGCTTTCTTCTCCCACTATGATCCGCAGACGGTGGAGTTTCTGACAGGTCTGGGAAAGTAAGGGAGGTGCGTAATATGTCTATCTCGAAAATACCTGTGTTCGGGGAACGGTATTCTCCGGAGCACATGCGCATGGTTAACAAATAACTTTTTTGGAGGAATTAAACTATGATAAATCGCACATGGCTGATTACCGGTGTCAGCAGCGGCTTCGGCTATGAACTGTGTCGGCAGCTTCTTGAGAAGGGTGACAAGGTCATCGGAACCGTCCGCAACCAGAGCAAGGTTAACGGTCTCATCAAGAAGTATCCCAACGCCTTCACCTGCGAGATTTTAGATCTGACAGATGTTCCTGCAATTCATAAGCTGGTCAACAGCTCATCTGTGCTTTCAACATGGGAGTCATCAGTATCACATTCATCGGCCGCATTCTGATCTGCTTCCAACAAGTCAAGGGAAGTTTGGATCTCTTCTAGATAATATTCAAAAGGTTTGAAGGGCAGGAGTTTTAACGAATAATTTAAATTTACCCATTCTAAGGTAACAGAATAGGGGGGGAGATAATCTAAATAGGTATTGACGACGATATTCATGGCCATATTGATAGCTAATGTGCTGTAACTAGCCTTAAATTCTTTGGCCCTTATTAAATGCAGGGATACTATATGGAGTATTTCGTGTTTAATGGTACTTTCCATTTGTTTGATATTAAGATTTAAGAAGATGATGGGATTAAAATAGATAACATACTTAGCCCCTTTAAAATTCACAGCAGTAGGGCTGCTGATATCAAAGCGTATCTCTCTGGACATTTGCATCAAAAAATAGCCGTAGAAATTATCTATGTCTTCCATAAGGCTGAGATTAACTTTATCGACAACGATAAACCCTTCATTCCCTAGGGCATGTCTGTATATTTTAGGATAACTGTTTTTAATATCCTTCATGAGTCCTATCTTTAAATCGACAGGATATAGTTCCAAAAACTCAATCAGCCTCTCCATATAAAAATTTGAATCATCACGATCATTTAAGATAGTTGCTTCTAAGCTTTTGAGAATATTCTTGGCGGATAGATAAAGCCTGGTATGGTTTTCGTTTTTCACTCTTTCTCTGAGCGATTCGTGAAGAGAATTTCCTGAAAAAACATCCTGATAGGATATGAGGGAACGATGATCGGATTCCACAAAGCTCACAAACTCTTCGGCGATTAATCGCCCGACATTTCCTTTGATAACATTTAAAAACACGGAGCGAGGTATGGAATCTTTTTTCTCTTTATACATTTTATAACTGCTGGAAATTCGCTCATAGCTTC
Organism: Desulfosporosinus sp. BICA1-9; assembly: GCF_000802135.1. NCBI lineage: Bacteria > Bacillati > Bacillota > Clostridia > Eubacteriales > Desulfitobacteriaceae > Desulfosporosinus > Desulfosporosinus sp. BICA1-9. The sequence continues at coordinate 2,464 of NZ_JUEE01000050.1, read as the reverse complement.
TGGGAGTTGCTCTTAGATCGTCTTCGTTGATCTTATGCAAATAATCGGGGAAGGTGGAGATAAACTCGACAACCTTTTGCTCAATTCCGGCCTCTATGGCCCAATCTATCCACTGATTATAATCAGGCTCCATCGATAACCAGACAAACCGATTTTCTTGGGCGGCATCCATATCAACGACATGGTAATCAAAATCCGAACCATATTTACTGGAAGGGTTCATAGCGGCTAATATTTTTACACCTTCAGGTAACTTATAGCCATTGATTTCTCGATTTAAGATTAAATTCATAAGTTCCTGTTGGACGGTATGTTCACAGCGATTGATCTCGTCGATAAATAACAGGACGGTTTTTTCCTTGAGATATTTCTTCATCAATTTCCCTGAGCTTATGATGAACAGCATATACTGTCGCTTTCTTTTCAACCTGATCTTCTTGATTATTGACGCCTGCATAAGCTTCGATGGTTGGTAGACCGCCGATTTCACCTTCTTTAAGGAGATTCCCATTAATCACAATTAAACTCCACTGATTTTCTTGAGCAATTTCCTGGGCTAATGCTGTTTTGCCGATTCCGCTTTCCCCAACGATTAAGGGGACTTCTCCCGTCGATAGTACTAAGTCAACACTTTTTAAGGTGTCCGTAAAATTCATGGTGTCTCACTCCTATAGCATCTTCAGCTTTTCATCGACAGCTATTTTTTTGGCCTTTTTACTGCCATATTTATAAATAAACATGAGCTTGTCCATGGGCATAAGGACACAGTTTTGATTGAGGTAACTGCAATTTAAAAAATCTCTGACATATCTTTCTTCAACCTCTTCATTGGCTAAGGCTTCCTTTAACACGTGTTCTAATTCATCTTGAGTGATTTGGTTCATAACATAGTTAATCACTAAACTATTGACTTTCAAAAATTCTAAGATTTTATGTTGATCTAAATCATTGATAAAGGTAATAGCGTTTTCATTATTCTTGATCGCTAGAAGCTCGGCCTGAGGGGTAGGAGAATTGATATATCTCAAGGCATCATAACTGATGTTTACAGCCTCTTCCTGGACACTTGCGCAAGGTTCTTCGATAAATTTTATTGAATCGTAATTTTTTCTTACGGCTAATAATTGCAATTCCTCACTTGGATTCTTAACATATTTAATAGCCCAGCCGGCTCGATTGATCGCTAATTTGATTAACTCATCGCTGGGATTTTTAAGATACTCTAAGTTAACCCAGCCATCATTGAGCGCTTTGATCATCATATCTTCTGTAGGGTCATCTATAAATTGAATCGCTCGGCCATTATTGTTTAGAGCTAATTCTTGCATCTCTCTGGTTGGATTATTAATATATTTTAAGGTAAGTCCATTTTTCCCTACAGCCAATAACTTGATCTCATCGGTGGGATTAGTTATATAGGCTATGGCATTAGGATTATTCTTGATCATTTCAATCAGCTTTGCTTTTTCCATAAGGTTACGTTCCTTCTGTGATTATTTTTAGTATTACTTCGGTTAATTGATATATTTTCTAAGTTGATTTACACAGTTGATTATAACACCGGATAACAAAAGGGTCTATAAATGCAGGCCTCCACCCCATCTTAACAATTGATACAACAAGAAGCCCAAATGACTGGATCGGTATGCGTAAGCTCTTTTTTTGGCTGCGGTCTGAAGGGCGTGGTCGCAAAACGTTTATACGAAAACGTAGAGCGGCAATCTCTTTATGTTAGGTAAGGCCATAAACAACTCGAATTAAGGGAGGTATTACCCTGCTAAACTTCAGTTTTGATTATTCATAAAAAATACTCCATAATATATTATACGCATAAATTATGCGTATAATATCATTGAAAGGAGGAGAACATAATGACGGTTCGGGAAGTCCTAAAGATTCTGAAGCAGGAAGGTTGGATAGAGAAAGAAACTAAGGGCTCATATATCCAGCTAATACACCCAACAAAATCAGGAAAGGTAACATTACCGAACCACAAGGGCGACATTCCAATAGGTACAGTTAACAGCATATGGAAGCAGGCGGGGTTGAAATAAACCCGCACCTGCTCTTAAATAATTAATCTTTTAGAGGTGATTAACTTGCGTAAATTAACTTATTTTGCTATTTTTGAGCCGTCTACCCATGGGGCATTTGGTGTGTATTTTCCAGATCTACCGGGCTGTATTTCAATGGGCGATGATTTTCAGCACGCTCAGGCTATGGCAAAAGAAGCTTTGGGGCTACATCTTTGGGGTATGGAGAAAGACGGGGACATAATTCCAACTCCTACCCAGCCGCCTTTTGAGGACACTCCTGTAGGATCTATAATTGCTCCTATTACCGTGTTTCCAGAAGTCGTGAAGAATGAGATGGATAATCGGTCCGTAAAGACAAATATAACGTTACCGGCTTGGTTAAAGGAACTTGCTGAAAAACAAGGAGTGAACTTTTCACAGATTACCCA
>NZ_JUEE01000049.1:0-94770 GCF_000802135.1 Desulfosporosinus sp. BICA1-9 | reverse complement strand
TCCTCATCCGCAGCTCGGAGAAATCCCCTTCCGGTTACACCATCAGCATTAAAGAGAATGTAATCAATAAGGAATTGGAAACAGCAGGCTGGTTGGTCATCATAACGAATGATGTGGCTGATGCCAAAGAATCAATCAGAATTTACCGGGAAAAGGATGTTGTTGAAAAGGGCTTCCTCCGTTTAAAAAACAGTCTAGACCTTGGGAGATTAAGAGTGCATAGAGAAGACATCATGCAGAACAAGCTATTTGTCGGTTTCATCTCATTAATACTTGCAGCACATATCCATAAGGTCATGCTGGAAAAAGAACTATACAAAAGGATGACTATGAAGAAGTTGCTGATTTCTCTGTCGAAACTTCGCTTACAAATAATAAATGGGACTCGAATTCTATTTCCACTAACCAAAGATCAAAAGGCGATCTATAAGGCGTTTAATGTGGATGAGCCTGTGTAGGTATAATTTTTCAAGGGATTTTAGGAATCAAGAATTACACTGGCGATATCCTGAACTTCGAAATGGCTAGCGAAATGGCAGCCAGCGAAGGAATCCAAGTTGAAAATGTTGTAGTCAATGATGACGTGGCTGTAGAAAACAGCACCTGGACAACTGGTCGTCGCGGCATCGCCGGTACCGTCTTTGTGCATAAAATTGCTGGCGCTAAAGCTGAAGCCGGTGGTACTCTGGCCGAAGTGAAGCGGGTTGCTGAAAAAGTCATTGCTAATGTGCGTTCCATGGGTATGGCGCTTGCTCCCTGTACTGTTCCGGCCGCTGGCAAACCGAGCTTTGTTTTAGCCGAAGATGAGATCGAAATCGGTATGGGTATTCATGGAGAACCAGGCACCCATCGCGAAGCTATCCGTCCGGCAGACGAAATCGTCACTCACCTTATGGAGAAGATTTTGGCTGATCTGTCTGTTGCTTCAGGACAGGAGGTTTCGGTGCTAGTTAATGGTCTTGGCGGTACTCCAATCATGGAACTTTACATTGTTAACCGCAAGGTTGCAGAGATTCTCAATGACAAAGGCGTAAAGATTGTAAAAACGTACGTAGGCAACTACATGACGTCTTTGGAAATGGCCGGTTTTTCTGTCTCGGTACTGAAACTAAACAGCGAATTGAAAGATCTTCTGCTCGCTCCGGCTGATACACCTGCTTTTGTTCAATTATAATAGGAGGTAATTAATGTGAGTCACACTACAATAGCAGCAATTGAAGCTATAAGCAAAGCAATAATCAAGAACAAAGAATTCTTGACCGACCTTGATGCGGCTATCGGTGACTCCGACCATGGTATTAACATGACGCGAGGATTTGATGCTGTTCTAATTAAAGTTAAGGGTCTTCCTACGCACACTGACGTTGGTACAGTGCTGAAAACCGTAGGTATGACTCTAATATCTACGGTTGGCGGCGCTTCCGGCCCGCTTTACGGTACGGCTTTTTTGCGAGCGGCTGTACTTGCACAAGGCATTTCCAGCATAGGTAGTCACACTGCCGTTCAGATGCTTGAAGCGGCTATTAAAGGGATTAAAGAACGAGGTAAGGCTACCAGTGGCGAAAAGACCATGCTTGATGCTTTAGTACCAGCGTGTGAGGCTTTTGCCAATGGAATCAAGGCGCAAAAATCTCTTGTGGAGTGTCTGACCTTGGCTTGTGATGCAGCGTATAAGGGAGTCGAGTATACCAAAACCATTATCGCCACCAAAGGACGAGCCAGTTATCTTGGCGAGCGCAGCTTAGGGCATCAAGATCCTGGTGCCACTTCATCCTATATTATGCTTGAAGCCTTGGCAGATTTTTGCCGTCACAACAATTTGGAGGTAAATTAAATGGTAGGTATAGTGATTGTGTCCCACAGCGCAAAAATTGCTGAAGGAATTCGTGATATGGCGGCTCAAATGGCTAGGACAGGTCAAAAAATTATTGCTGCGGGAGGTACGACTGACGGAGATATCGGTACTGATGCCGTTAAAATCTATGAAGCGATTAAAACTGCTGACGACGGTAGCGGTGTTGTGATTATGGTCGACCTTGGTAGCGCCATATTAAGCACTGAAACTGCGCTGGAGTTGCTTGAAGAAGATTTACGAAATAGGGTTAAGATTGCCGATGCTCCGGTTTTGGAGGGCTCAATCAGTGCGGTTGTTCAAGCTTCGCTGGGGGGTTCTTTGTCTGAAGTGCTTGCTACTGCGGAAGATGCACGCGAACTCCGAAAGAGATGAACATCTAAAGACTAAAGACAAGCGGCCAAACTAATCGCTGATAAAATAATGGAATATCGGAAGGAATGGGGATAGGGTGATTGATGTAATATTGAAAGTTATGAACCCAAACGGTTTACATGCCCGTCCAGCAGCTCAGTTTGTCCGAAAAGCAGCTAGTTTTAACAGTAAGGTCAAAATTTCTGGCAACAACAAAGTGGCAGATGCTAAGAGCATATTATCGGTGATGAGTATGGGTTTGGTTTATGGCACAGCTATTACCATTACCGCCGACGGCGTGGATGAAAAAGAGTGCATTGAGGCGCTTACAGCCTTGGTCGAAAGCAATTTTGGCGAGAGGTAGGTAATGACAGTGTCTGAAGTTCTCAAGGGAATAGGAATTGTAGCGGGTACTGCTATTGGCAAAATTAAAGTGTTGTCAGAAGATTTGTCAAGGCATTTACATCATTATTCGGTCGAAGCTCATGTGCGAGAGACTGAAAAATTTCTCGTGGCTTTAAACCAGGCAACCGAGCAAATTGAGAAGATCATTGAGAACGCCAATAAATACGGGGAAGACAAGCAGGCAGGTATTATGGAAGCCCATCTTGCCATGTTGGGTGATCCTATGTTGAAAGAGGCGGTGCTGCAAAAAATTAAGGACTCAATGTCGGCACCGCAGGCAGTATTGGAGGTTACTCAGGAGTATGCAGCCGAATTCGCTGCGATAGATGACCCATATTTGCTGGAACGGTCTGCAGATGTTCTTGATATTGGCCGCCGGATAGCAAAGATTCTGCTTGATGTTCGTGGTGTTGAACTGGGAAGCGAACCGATAATTTTGTTTGCTCGGGATATTGAACCGTCCGTTTTGACGGATATTTCGTCCGAAATTGTCTCAGGTTTAATTCTGGAACATGGAAGTACTACTTCGCATGCTGTTATTATCGCAAAGGCTAAAGGCATAATTACCGTTGTCGGCGTTCCCGGGTCACTAAAACTGGTAGATGGCATACAAGTAGCTTTGGACGGAACTAGCGGCGAAGTAGTGCTTTCACCTGATAAAGCCGAACTTGACTTATACTTGGCACGAATCCGGGAAGAACGGGAACGATATGTGCGTGATTTGGCTAATGCATCATTGCCGGCAGTTACTGTTGATGGAAGGCGGGTGCAATTGGCAGTAAATATTAGTACGCCTCAGGGTATGGAACAAGCTTTAATGTTCGGTTGCGAAGGGGTAGGTCTCTACCGCACAGAGTTTTTGTTCATGGGCCGAAATAGCTTCCCCACCGAGGAGGAACAATTTCAGGCTTACCGGGAGGTAGCGGAGAAATGCGGCGAAAATTTATGCGTTATCCGTACGCTGGACATTGGAGGGGATAAACCACTTTCTTATCTGGATATCGGTCAGGAAAGTAATCCGTTTTTAGGCTGGCGGGCAATTCGTATTTGCCTTGAGCGTACCGATTTGTTCGTTACTCAACTTAAAGCCATCTTGAGGGCAGGAGCATACGGTAATGTAGCGATAATGCTTCCGATGGTGATTAGTTCCGGAGAGATCCGGCGTGCCAAAGAATGTCTAGGCCAGGCGATGAGCGAACTGGAACATGAAACCAAGGATTTTGCTCGGAGCGTACCACTTGGGATTATGGTCGAGACCCCGGCTGCGGCGGTGATAGCCCCGTATTTGGCCAAAGAATGTGATTTCTTCAGTATTGGCACGAATGATCTTGTTCAATATACTTTAGCGGTTGACCGTGGTAATCAGAAAGTAAGAAATCTCTATAATCATTTCCATCCTGCAGTACTTCGATTAATCGACGGTGTAATTTCCGCTGCCCATGATCAGGGTATCTGGGCGGGAATGTGCGGTGAAATGGCCGGTGATCCACTGGCTGCGATATTACTTATCGGAATGGGGATAGATGAATTAAGTATGAACGCAACCGCTATGCCGAAAGTTAGAGAGCTGATTCGAGGTATTGATGTTCTGCAAGCTAAAGATCTATGGCGGCAGGTTCTTGCTTTCGATGATGGCGAGAAGATTCGTGAGTATCTGGTAAAAGCTTTAAAAAATTAAGGAGGAGTCTTTAGATGACAGCAAAATTCTTAGCTGAAATGATAGGCACCATGATTATACTTTTATTTGGTTCTGGGGTAGTAGCAAACGTCTTATTGGGTAAGACCAAGGGAAATAACGGCGGCTTCTTTATGATTACATTAGGCTGGGCAGTTGGAGTTCTCCTGGCAATTTATGCCACGGCTCCAATAAGTGGAGCACACTTAAACCCAGCCGTTACGATTGGGTTGGCGTCAATTAGACTGTTTCCTTGGCCAGAGGTACCGCTGTATATTGCAGCCCAATTTTTGGGAGCTTTCATTGGCGCTGTGTTGGTTTATTTAGCTTATTTGAAGCATTGGGAGGAAACGCCGGATCCAGGATTAAAATTGGCCGTCTTTAGTACGGGACCAGCTATTCGAAATTATCCTGCTAACGTGCTGACTGAAATCATAGGTACCTTTATCTTGGTCTTTGTAGGGCTTTCCATTGGAATTTCGAAATCTGCTATTACTAGTGGCCTCAATCCTCTTTTATGGGGCTTCTTGGTGTGGGGACTTGGTGTATCTTTCGGCGGACCTACGGGTTATGCAATCAATCCAGCACGTGATTTTGGACCTAGAATTGCCCACTTCTTATTACCAATTCACGGTAAGGGGTCCTCTGATTGGGCTTACTCATGGGTACCAGTTGTCGGTCCAATCATAGGCGGAATTTTGGGTGCTATTGTATACAAAATGGTGTATATGGGATAGTAATAGTTACTGATGCTCTTTAATATCCATAGATTGATGGTGTAAGATGTCTGGGTGATGTTTTTGGGGGATGTTTCCGGTGAACCTGTTACAGCAGGAATGCGTTATACGGAGACATCCTTTTTCTTTTCTATGATAAGGTCACTATATCCGTCAAGTTCCGGACAGGCAATCCTGCCAGCTTCGGACTTATTAGGCTAGTGGAAACAGAATAGTGTTAACTCCTTGCCATCTTTTTATTGCATACATTTACATTAATATTGTTCCATTCAAACATTGTCGGCTTATTACCTCTTGACAGCCCGAAAAAATGGGCAGGGAGTGATGGAATCTCTGGTGAAAGCAATAAGAAGTGAGCCCTTCTTACCCCAGACATAGATGTCAATTCCGTTATAAGCCACGGGGATGCAAAAATCCCCTTTCACGTTGACCCAAGGGTGGCGGGGTCTGACTATTGGCAAATAGGCTCCTTTAAAATATAAATTAGTATACCGAGAAAATAAACTTGCTACTCTTGTGAACTTAGTTTAGCCCACGACCTTAGCGGCTGACAGAGTGTTTCGCGACTTCTCCGTTCTCTCCACACATCTTTCCCTAATATCGTTTCCTAACCGACGTCGCTGAAATCCCCAACTCATCGCGGTACTTAGCAACAGTACGCCTGGAAATCTCCATATCTCTAGCCTTTAGTAAGTCCGCTAACTTTTGATCTGAATAAGGGTTCTTCGGATTTTCGCTTTGTATAATATCTTTAAGAACCAGTTTGATCACATCTGTCGTTATACCCGAGTCGTTTTGACTGCCTCGCCCCATACTATTGGCAAAGAAGAACTTGAACTCGAAGATTCCTCGAGGGGTTTGGACATATTTATGGGCAGTCGCTCTGCTGACGGTGGATTCATGAACTCCGATTTCTTCCGCAATATCCCTTAAGGTGAGCGGTCTGAGATGGCGTATGCCCTGGCGAAGAAAATCCGTTTGCCACTTTACAATGGCATTGGCTACCTTATAAAGGGTTAGACGCCGTTGTTCAATACTCCGAATCAGCCAGGCAGCTGCGTTCAGCTTCTGCTCGACAAATTTCCGTGTCTCAGTTCCCTCGTCTTGACCAAGAGCATCGCGATAAACTTTGTTGATCCCTAGGCGGGGTACAGTAATGTCATTAACGAGGATAATAAACTCCCCTTGAATCTCTTCAATTACTACATCGGGGACAACGTAGCGCACTTCCCCCGGGCTGGAAAATCGCAAGCCTGGTTTAGGGTCCAATTTACGCACCATATCCGCTAGTTCCTGAACTCGATTTATGGTGCTTTTCAGGGCATGGGCAATACGTTGCAAACGTCCAGCTGCCAAGTCATCCAGATACTTCAAGAACTCCGTTAATTCTGGCGGATTATCCGGCAGGAGCGGCAATTGTAAACGGAGACATTCCTCTAAATTCCGAGCCCCGACTCCCAGCGGATCAAGGGTCTGAACAAGCGCCAAGGCTTCTTCAGCCGTTTCAAGGGGAACATTCATTTCCTGCGCAATTTCCTTTGTCGACAAGGCCAGGTATCCATTATCATCTAAATTTCCAACAATATACTCTGCTACGGATAAAGAGGCCGTAACTTTTTGGACATGGAGTTGTTCAAGTAAATACTCCAAAAGCGTAGGTGCTGCAGCGGTAAACGGATCAAATCTCTGATTATCCTCCAAGACTACCCGTTCCTGGCGAACGCGATTATCGTCTTGGTCTTGGAAATAGTCTTGCCAATCCACTTCCCATTTCTCATCGGGAGCTTTTTCCTCAACCACAGGTGTCTCAGCTTCACCCTTATTATCCGGACTTTCTTCAAGATTTTCGAGTAAAGGATTCTCCAAAAGCTGTTCCTCAACATACGTGGATAGATCCAGTGCGGACAGCTGTAGGATTGTAATTGCTTGACGTAATTCCGGAGTCATAATAAGTTTTTGAGTTTGCTCTAGACTCAAACCATACCCTAACCGCACTTTTTTACCTCCATCTCCTAATTCAGGTTATCCTATCGTGTTTTCACTTTAGATTTTCCGTCTTTTTGACCCCTGATGCGTTCAGCGATTTCATCGATTTTTCGCATGCGATGATTGACTCCTGACTTCCCAACTTTTGGACGCAATATTTCTCCAAGTTCTTTCAAACTAGCATCTGGGTATTGCAACCTAAGCTCCGCCATGTCTCTTAAAGTATCTGGTAGAGACTGCAGCCCTATTGTCTCCTGAATATATTGAATGTTCTCTAACTGGCGCACAGCGGCATCGACAATTTTATCAAGATTGGCGGTCTCACAATTAACCAAGCGATTGACTTGATTCCGAACATCTTTGAGTACACGAACATTCTCAAACTCTAACAGGGCATGATGTGCTCCCATAAAGCCAAGAAAATCCACGATATGTTCGCTTTCTTTGAGATATATCACATACCAATGCTTGCGCATGCTAACTTTAGCGCCTAATTTGAAGCGATTGATCAATTGGCATAATGCTTTAGCATGCTCAGGATCATTGCTAACAATTTCGAGGTGATATGTACCTTCAGGATTATTCATTGATCCCCCAGCCAAAAAGGCTCCTCTCAAATACGCTTTTTGATCACAGCGCCTTTTGATCAGATTGGGAGCAATTCCCGGATAGATTTGTCCTTCTTCATCAACCAAACCAATATTTTTTAAATCTTCCAATCCTCGAAGGTAGATCTTAACTAAATAGGAGTTATTCTTACGAAGTCTGAGTTTACGTCGAACCACGATTTCCAGCGGACGTTGAAGCACATCTTTTGCCAGTCGATAGACTTTGCGAGCCACTGGAGCACTTTCGGTCATAACATTCAAGGTATACTGTTTGTTGGCACTAATTTGGAGTGTACCGTCCATTCGGACTAAAGCCGCTAGTTCGGCTAACTCACAACATGCTTTCCGATCGTTTAAGCGAGCTAATTCCTCTTTAGTAATCGCACTAAAAGACAATTCCCCAGCCCCCTTTCTCGAGGTTCGAAGTTCGAAGTTCGTGGTTCGAGTGAACTCGTTCAGCTAGAGCTGAACATCGAATTCGGTTAAGAAAGTATTCAGTGATGTTTTTATGATTCTTTACGGAGCTTCTGAGTGAGCAGATAGGCATCAACTAAGGCAATGCGCTCTCCTATGGGTTTCAAACGGAAGAGTAACCGGATCAGTTCTTTTGCTAATCGATCAGGATCATGGCGAACGACGTTTCCCTCATGTACTAAATTTGCCTCAAAATATTTCGCCCCCAAGTGTTGTACTACTTTAGGGTCAGTAATGACCGGAACGGCCTCTTCCTCAACGTAGCGCTTAAGAAGGGGTGCCGTAATTTCTCCTTTGGCAGCCAGTACTGCATCGACGAAATCTGTGCCACAGTGGTCAAGAATCGCTCTAAGGTGATCAGACACCCGATAACCATCCGTCTCGCCTTTTTCCGTCATTACATTACATACATAGACACAAGGGGCTTTCACTGCTCGGATTTTATCTCTGAGACCTTTGACCAGTAAATTGGGAAGAACGCTAGTATATAGGCTTCCGGGACCTAGGACAATAAGATCTGCTTCTTCAAGGGCCTTCATGGCGTCCGGTAATGGTATACAGTCACTAGGTTCGAGGTAAACTCTTCGAATTTTTCCCTCAGTAACCCGAACTGCGGTCTCCCCTACCACTCGAGTCCCGTCCTCTAACTCCGCCAGGAGGACCACTTGTTCTAACGTGGAGGGGAATACCTTCCCACGGAGAGCAAATACTTTGCTAACCTGTTCAATCCCTTTCTGAAAATCCCCAAAGGTATCTGTTAGTCCTGCCAGAAGCAGGTTTCCCAGGCTATGGCCCTTGAGATTCCCACTTTCAAAGCGGTAAGAAAAAAGAGTATCCATAATATCTTCAGTATCAGCCAAAGCCACCAGACAATTGCGTACATCTCCGGGGGGTTGTATACCCATTTCATCCCGTAGCTTTCCCGAACTGCCACCATCATCCGAAACAGTAACTATGGCTGTAAGATTACAAGTATATTGCTTAAGTCCGCTCAGAAGGGCTGAGAGCCCTGTCCCGCCACCCACTACCACAATCTTTGGTCCTCTACGTAAATATTGCCGAGCGTAAATCACATCCACAATTTTCCCTTCATTTTCAGGGAGTACGGAGGAAATAATCGAGTAAAGCATTCGTTTAAAACCTATAATAATTAAGACGATCCCTAAGATACTGATCACAAGACCTGTCGGTACAGTTATATGCCGGGTACTACCCGTTATTTGATAGATAATTTCTCGGAACTGTAACTCAGCGTAGCCAATGGCTACCCCATCATTCATAACAGAGAAACCCGTCGCGAAAAGGAAGATTCCAAGAACCGCTAGGATAAACCAGCGTTTAACCCTTAGATTTGGGTAGAGCCATTTTAGATATCTTGAAAACCACTCACGCTTTACAGTTTTCATCGCCCAGTTCCACCCTTTTGATTTTTCTTAGCATCCCGATGTTTAACACTAATCGAATAATTCCGTTCCGTTAGAAATTGCCCCACCCTTTCAGCAATGGCCACGGAGCGATGTTGTCCTCCTGTACAGCCAATTCCGATAACTAAGTGGGTTTTTCCCTCTTTGATATAATTAGGCAGGATGTATTCAAGCAGTCCCAGGTATTTTTCCATAAATTCTTGGGCCATTTGATTGCCAAAGATATAGTCTCTTACCAACGTATGCTCCCCGGTCAGAGGACGAAGCGCTTCTACATAGTATGGATTCGGAAGAAAGCGCACATCCATAACCAAGTCCGCATCCATCGGGATACCATACTTAAAGCCGAAGGATATCACTGAAACAGCCATTTGATCTAGCCCCTGAGCCTTACAAAAGAGATCCGCTACTTGACTACGAAGTTGTTGGGCGCTTAAGTCAGACGTGTCGATTATATTGTCAGCACGGATTCTTAACTCCTCAAGCTGCTGGCGTTCAGCTTGAATTCCATCCAATACTCGTCCGTGAGGAGACAGAGGATGGCGACGACGGGATTCTTTATAACGGCGGATTAAGGTTTCATCGGAAGCATCAAGAAAGAGAACTTCCAGACGAAAGCCTTCTTTCTCAAGATTAGCCAAAGCCTCGCTAAGTGAGGAAAAAAATTCTCCTCCACGCAAATCACAGACTATCGCTGCTTTGGAAACTTTTCCACGGGACTGGGCACAAAGCTCAGCAAATTTAACCAGAAAAGTAGGCGGTAAATTATCAACACAAAAAAATCCTTGGTCTTCAAGACTTTGCATGGCTTGAGTCCTACCTGCTCCTGATAAACCCGTGATGACAATGAGTTCTAATCCTTTCTTATTCATAGTTTCACCTCCCACTCTTTTAAGATTATGACGAACTCTAGGGCGTTAAAACTTCTCTAGCATGTTCTTGTGCACTTACCAGAGCATCTAAGGGAGCAACGTTTCCCGCTAAGGCATTACTCCATGCCAAATTTTGGAGCGGAATCAACTTCCACTCTGGAGCATTTCCTTCTAACGCCCATGCCCTATCAAGTGCCAGCTTAGCCTGCGGAAAGACACCTTTCTGGGCCTCTGGCCGTTGGTAGTATCCCATATTGGCAGGAAGAAGTCGTCCTGCCTCCAGCATTGCCCCTTCCACCTCTGGGGCGAGCAGAGCTTTTTCCACGGTTTGAATCGCCGATCTCATCGTTTCATTCGTCTTGGTAGCAGAATTTGCGATCCCCAGGGTCGTTCCTAAAAGAGATTGTCCCTGTCCATTTAATAAATCAGAAAGCAATAGGCTACCCCAAGGCACATTCAGTTGAGTCAACGATTTTGCTGCACTTGCCCCAGCGATCATATAAGGAGTTTGCCCGCCGGAAAACGCGGTGAATGTAGCCGGATCAATCCGCAGAGCTTTAGCACTTTGCCAAGTAAAAAGTTGTTGAAGAAATACAACATTGTTGGGATCATCTAAGGCTGGGACCCCTCCATTCATCAACCTCCCACCCTGCCCATTCCACCATGCTGAAAGTGTGGAAGTATCTGTGGCGGCTACGGAAACCCCACCTTTAGCGGAGAATAAGTCCGATAAATTGACAGGAATTGCTGCTGTATCTGTTCTGAAATAAAGCAAAGGAATATCTGTCAACCAAGGAAGACCATACTCCTCCCCACCAAATCGAAAACCTTTCGAGGCCGCAGGAAAACCCTCTTGATCCTCGTACACTGTGGGTGCCAACGCCCCTTGTTCATAAAGCTGACGGATAATCTCCCTAGATGCGATGAATAGCTCAGGGCCTTCTCCTCCAGCCTCTGCTTGATAGGAAAAGGCTACGAATTTTTTTTCTGGTACATAACTAAGTTTGATAATCACTTCAGGATGGGTCTGATTGATCATTTGAGCCTGAACTTGTAAGGCCTGAGCTTCTGCCCCTTGCAAGGAATGCCAGACGTCCACCACTGCAGGTGCCGGTCCACCCGGTTCTCCCATCTGAGGTTCTCTCGCACACCCGGCAACAAGTAAGGCTATGACAACTATGTAAAACCATCGTGTGATCGTTTTGCATAAATAAGTGGAAGTCATTGTACTGCACTCCATTCAAAATCGAGGTTCGAAGTTCGAAGTTCGATGTTCGATATCGCTCACCGAATGCCGTTACATCGCATATTTAGTCCATGTATAAGTTCCTCTATCTTTCATAAAGTATCCAATATCCGGTGGTTAACTACCACGAGGTCGTGGTTCGTAAATAGTTCCCGGATAAATTCAGCTAATCTTCTGAAGGAGTATATACTCTTTCAGAAGAGTTTCCTAGATACCGGTAAGCCTTCACCTTCCCCTGTTGATAGTAGAAAAGATACCAGCATGGTCTAGGGGATTGAGCAACAGGAGATAAATCAGTCGTGAAACAGGCAACTGCGGTGTTGCGGATCCACTGACGCCGATCCAATAGACTGAACTCTGGAATCACTGTTTTCCAATAACCAGCTTTCCGAATCTCTTCCTGTTTTGCTTTCTGCAAATCTGCCGTTTCTCCCCACTCCGAACTTTTGTCAGGACCTAAATAATCAGGTATGATGTTTGGACGTTCCCAAAGATAATAATCAAAGCGCAGGGCATCTCGAATTGTATCCCATGGAATGTCTACGGGGGGCTCTGACTGAGCTTCAAATCCCTCAAGAAACTCCCAAAGTCTATCAAAAAGGGCTTTCCCCTGCCACTGACGTTTAAACCAACCGTTTTGCTGCCAAAACTCCGCAAACCCATGGTAAAAATCGAAGGGGGTTGGAAAAAGTTTAACGGTTTCAGGTAAGGCATGAGAAAACTTCCCTGAATTATAATATTTATCGAGAACTTCTTCCATACGATGTAATTGAAGTATTTCGCCGTGGGACAAGACTGAGGTTTCTAAAATTGTATAGGGTGGGTCTGGCGTATACACCAGACCATAGCGCTTGCTTTGCAGACGTAGCCCAGATCCTTTAAGTACTTTTAAAAACCCTAGCTGCAGCATATCTGGTCTAACTGTATAGACATCGTTAAATGAGGTTCGGAAGTTTGTCCAGTTTTCAACGGGTAACCCGGCGATCAAATCAAGATGAAGCTGAATTCCGAAGGTTTGGATTTCTGGTACGTATTTTTTCCATTTCTCGAAGTTTTGAGGGCGTGACACGATCTCGAGTGTCGGTGGATAGGTCGATTGTACTCCGATTTCCAATTGAATTAATCCCCGTGGATAATTTCTAAGATAATTCAGCCATTCTTCGTCAAAAAGGTCACCAGCCATCTCACAGTGAACCCGTATCTTTTGGGCATCTGGGTGTTTCTCACTCTCTTCCCGCACGATGTCCAAGATGCGCAGAGCATGACTTTTATTGGCATTAAACGTGCGATCCACAAACTTTATGGTCCGAGCACCGTTTTCCAGTAAGTGCCGAAACACCTGCCGAAACTTCTCCGGCTCCAAAAATCGAACCCCTCGGAACGTTGAGGACAAGCAGTACTGACAGTTAAACGGACATCCTCTAGTCGTTTCAACATAGACAAGTCGTCCTGTGAAGTCTTCGTCCTCCAGATAGGGAAACGGTAGCTCATTTAAATCGAGAGGGTTGGCACAGATAGGATTGACAACAATTGCTTTATTATCTCTCCATACTATTCCTAGCACCTCAGAAAGATCACGACCATCCTGCCACGTCTTAAGTAGATCTAAAAAAATGCGTTCCCCTTCACCAAGAACAAGGGCATCTACCTCAGGATGCTCGGTGAGAAACTCTTCGGCCCCGAAAGAAACTTCCGGACCCCCAATCACAAACTTCACATCCGGGCAGACGGGGTGAAGATACCTAATGACCGCCATGACTTCTTTCAGATTCCAAATATAACACGAAAAGCCAATGACATCGGCCTTGGCTTCATAGATTTCCCCAGCAATGCGTTCAAGGCGATCGTTAATGCTAAATTCCAAAAGCAAACTGTTAGGGAAATCGGGGCGTATCCCTTCCCGCAAATAGCGAAGGGCTAAATTTGTATGAACATACTTGGCATTGAGGGCCACCAAAAGAATACGCAAATAGAAAAACCCCCTTCTCCCTAAGTATAGCGGTTTAGCTCCCTCGATGCAATTCTTGTGCCAGTTAGCACAAGAGAACTAACTTTCTTTTTCAAAATAAATCTTAGTTTTTCCGGCAAATTCATAGCATATTCTGATAGTTATAGAATTTCCTAGCCTGCCGCTCACAGATTGAGTTCTACTGCAAGATCTCCATAATTGTAAGAGCTTCGTTATCCGACGAAGCTCTTACTAAAAAAAAGTTGTTTACTTACTAGATTTCCACATGGAACATTTCGCTTTTTCAACGACTTTAATTCAATCCAGGAAGTGGATATGACATTGGCGATTTGTGCCTGTACTCTTATTATTTTAGATCAAAACAGCACGTCAATATTAATATCACTCAGTGTTGCACAGCCTGTGAGAAGCATGGCCTGTTTCAATTCATTCGTTATTCTCCTCAGTACTAAAGCAACCCCGTCTGCCCCTCCGCCATAGCCGGCAATAATTAGAGGTCTTCCAATCATGACGGCATCAGCACCGAGTGCTAACATCTTTAAGACATCAACACCGGTTCGTACTCCTCCGTCAACGATCACAGGAATTCGGCCATCCACCACCGCAGCGATTTCTGGCAAAACTTCAGCGGTACCTGGAGTATGATCGAGTACTCTTCCCCCATGGTTTGAGACCACAATTGCTGAAGCTCCTACTTCAAGTGCCATTTCTGCTTCGCTTACCGTCATGATTCCTTTAATGATAAACGGCAAAGAGGTACTGGAAATGATGGCTTTCATTTCTTCTACACTTTTTGGCCCAACCTTCATAGAGACTAGGCCGGCCGTATCCACATCCATGCCCACTGCCAGAGCTCCCGCTTCCTCAGCTCGACGCAGACAGTTAAGAACCTCATCCTGTTCCCGGGGTTTTATAATCGGAATACCCCGTCCTTGAGCTTTAGCTATCACATCAATACCGGTAAAATACATTGCCGGGTCTGGTGCGTCCCCCGTGCACCCTAACGTTCCTGAAGTTAAGCAACCTTGAATCACAGCTTCAGCCCATTCTTCTTCATTCAAAGCCCCACCCATGTTGAAGTTGTTACCCATAATCGGTGCCCCAAGAATCGGGGTTTTCAGTTCTTGACCAAAGAGTTTGATCTGTGTATCAGGGTGTTTGGCACTATGCATTGTCCTTAAATTGATGCGAAATGCTGCTAGAGCTTCAACATTATTTTTAAACGATGCTCCCGTCCCCATTCCTCCCATACCTGGGACTTCCCCTGCACAGGCCTTGCCATTACATTCTGGACAAACTCGACAATAACCCTTGAGCTTTTCTCGCGCTGTTTGACGAACGGTTTTTATATTCATGTTCATAACCTCCACTCAATTTTGTTTATCCGTACTCTATACTCTGTAACTCTATACTCTGTACTCAAGACACAAGGCGGATTTAGATTTCCTTAATTCCCAATCCAATACTTATTACTTATTACTTATTACTTATTACTTATTACACTTAATCGACAACTCTCATTTTGTTCATTTTTAGTTTTTAAACTCACGGTTTATACTTCTTAAGCATCAATTCTTAATACATAGCGTTCAATTGCCTCTGCTACCCCGTCTTCCTCATTTGAGAAAGTGACAAAGTCCGCTTGCTCTTTTATTTCCGAACGGGCATTTCCCATGGCTACTCCAACGCCGGCATATTGAATCATTTCTAAATCATTGAAGCTATCACCAATCGCCATAACGTCTTGCTGGGCGATTCCAAAGCGTTTTGCTAAAGCAGCCAAAGCCACGCCTTTATTGACAGAGCAATCCGTGATTTCTAGGAAATGGGGCTTAGATTTTGTAATATGCACTTTTTCACCATAACATTGATTCAGTGAAGGGGTCAATTGATCGAGCACAGACTCCTCCGCAATAAGGAGGATCTTCTCCACCCCTTCTGGTTCCTGGGAAAGCAGGACCGACAGGTCAGCCTCCTCAATATGAACACTTGCTATTCTGGAGTACTCCCTAGACCATTCATTAAGTTTCGGGGCAACTACACGGTCCTTGAGATACACTTGACCATAAATTCCAAGTTTCGTAACATGCTCTACGATTTGAGCAGCGAGTGCACTCGGAATAACGCGCCTGAAGAGAATTTCACGACTTAAAACCTGTTGGATCATTGCCCCATGGTAAGTGATGATCGGAACATCGACCCGGAGTTGCTCTGCATAAGGGCGTGTAGAAATGGGCATCCGCCCAGTGGCAATCGTCATCTTCACTCCTTGTGCTTGAGCCTTTTGTATAGCCTTTACTACTCGCGGGGAAATTGTCCAATCATCTCTAAGCAAGGTATCATCGAGATCCATTGCGACTAAACGAATCGTCAAAACTTTTTTCAACTCCCTATCCGCTAATCCAAATAACGTTTCAAATACTGCCCCGTATAAGATGCCGGGAAGGCAGCGACATCCTCTGGGTTACCAACAACCAGCACTTCTCCCCCCCGGTCTCCGCCTTCTGGACCGAGGTCAATCAGCCAATCAGCTGTTTTAATGACATCAAGATTATGCTCGATTACGAGGACCGTATCTCCCCCATCAACTAAACGGTGAAGCACATGGAGGAGTTTATCAATATCTGCCGTATGCAAACCTGTCGTAGGTTCATCGAGTATATAAATGGTCTTACCCGTACTACGGCGACTTAACTCCGAAGCAAGCTTGATCCGCTGAGCTTCTCCCCCAGATAAGGTGGTTGCAGGCTGGCCCAGACGGATATAACCAAGCCCCACATCTTGGAGGGTCTGGAATTTTCGAGCGATCTTCTGGACTACTTGGAAGAACTCCACCGCTTCATCCACGGTCATATCGAGAACTTGAGAAATATTTTTCCCTTTATAGCGCACTTCCAAGGTCTCCCGATTATAACGTTTTCCTTCACAAACTTCACAGGGAACATAAACATCTGGCAGAAAATGCATCTCAATCTTAATGATTCCGTCTCCACGACAAGCCTCGCACCGACCACCTTTGACATTAAAACTAAACCGGCCTTGTTTGTAGCCCCGCATTTTTGCCTCTGGAGTAATGGAGAAAAGCTCTCTAATAAAATCAAACACACCCGTATATGTTGCAGGATTGGAACGGGGAGTCCGTCCGATTGGGGACTGGTCTATATCAATGACCTTTTCCAGATGCTCCAAGCCTTCCATTCGACCGTAAGCCCCAGAACGGACCCGGGCACGATTGAGACTTGAAGCTAAGCTCTTATAGATAATTTCATTGACTAAAGTGCTCTTTCCTGAACCTGAGACGCCTGTCACACAGGTAAACAATCCCAAAGGGATTCGCGCATGGACATTCTTGAGGTTGTTCTCTCGAGCGTCAAAGACCTCAAGCCACTTGCCATTCGGTTGCCGTCGATCTTTAGGAACCTCAATCTGTTTCAAGCCGCTCAAATACTGTCCGGTGATTGATTCCTTGTTGGCCTTTATTTCTTCTATCCGACCTTCGGCAACCACTCGCCCTCCATGAGCCCCTGCTCCGGGACCAATATCGATAATATGGTCTGCGGCAATCATCGTATCCTCATCATGTTCTACAACGATTAGAGTGTTGCCGAGGTCCCGTAAGCGCTTCAACGTCCCAAGTAAACGGGCGTTATCTCGCTGGTGAAGCCCAATACTCGGTTCATCAAGTACATAGAGTACTCCCATCAAGCTTGATCCGATCTGAGTCGCCAAGCGAATCCGCTGGGCCTCCCCTCCGGAGAGCGAACCAGCAGCTCGAGCCATGGTCAGGTAGTCCAGTCCCACATTCATCAAGAATCCCAATCTCTCCTTGATTTCCTTGATAATTTGCTGAGCAATGGTTTCTTCTTTGGGCGATAGAATAAGTGCATTAACAAAGTTGATTGCTTCTGTAATTGATAGGCGGGACAGATCATCGATGGAGATCCCACCCACTTTTACCGCTAGCGCTTCTGGTTTTAGACGTTTTCCCTGACACTCTGGGCAGGGATGTTCACTCATGTATCCTTCGATTTCGGAGCGAACCATATCTGAGGTGGACTCCCGATACCGACGTCCAAAATAGGGGATCAAGCCTTCAAAGTTAGTGTGATAGGTTTTTAACTGATCAAAAATATTTTGATATTGAAACGTGATCGGGGTCTCGGTTCCATTGAGCAATCCCTGCCATTGACTCTCGGTCAAGTCTTTCAAAGGGGTATCCATCTCGAAGTCAAGGTTTTGAGCTACCGCCTGCATCATTCTTGGGTAATAATTGGACGTTGATTTGGCCCAAGGCGCTATGGCTCCATCTGCTAGAGACAGGGAACGATTCGGGATCATAAGGTCAATATCTACCACAAGATTTGCACCTAAGCCTGTACAGGCCGGGCAAGCTCCATAAGGACTATTAAATGAAAAAAGGCGCGGAGAGATCTCCTCCAGAGCAATACCACAATCCGGGCAGGCAAAGTTTTCGCTAAAGCGCAACTCCTCCCCATCCGTAATGTCAGCAATCACATTTCCTTCACCGAGTTTAAGCGCGGTTTCCAAAGAATCCGCCAAACGCTCAGCACTCCCTGGTTTCAGAGAAATGCGGTCGATCACAACCTCGATGGAATGTTTTTTATTTTTGGCCAACTCAATCTCTTCACTAAGGTCCCTTATCTCTCCATCGACTCGTACTCGAACATACCCTGCCTTACGGGCGTCTTCAAACGTTTTTTGATGTTCCCCTTTTTTACCTTTCACGAGGGGAGCTAGGATTTGCAGTTTGGTCCGTTCAGGGAAACTCAACAGTTGGTCTACCATTTGTTGAATGGTCTGCTGGGAAATACTCCGACCACACTTTGGGCAATGGGGATGTCCAATTCGAGCATAAAGCAAGCGCAGGTAATCGGAGACTTCCGTAGCTGTACCGACCGTCGAACGCGGGTTGCGATTGGTCGTCTTTTGGTCGATGGAAATCGCCGGGGAAAGCCCTTCGATGGAATCCACATCTGGCTTGTCCATCTGTCCTAAGAACTGCCGAGCATAGGCTGAAAGGGATTCCACGTAACGGCGCTGCCCCTCCGCATAAATTGTATCGAAGGCTAGGGAGGATTTTCCCGAGCCGGACAGACCTGTGATGACTACTAGCTTGTTACGCGGAATATCGATGTCGATGTTTTTTAAGTTGTGAGCGCGTGCTCCACGCACGCGTAGGTATTCTTGGGTCATGGGTTGCCTCATTTCTTATTTTCTGCGGGAAGATCCCTGTTTTTTCTGTGCCTTCTGGTCATACCGTGTGTTCTTTTTGTTCTTGCCTTGTTGGCCTGTCATTTTGTATTTATTCTCTTCTCCTTTTAACTCGATCATGGCATCTCTGATTTCGGCGGCTCGCTCAAAATCAAGATCTCGCGCTGCTAGGCGCATTTCGTCTTCTAAGCTCTTAATGAGTTGGGCAAGCTCTTCAGGGGAAAGTTTTTTGCCGTAGGCTTGCTTCATTTCGGCGACTTTGGTTGCCTCTGGGGCTTCATGAACCGCTTTACGGATCGTTTGAGGAGTAATCCCCATTTTTTCGTTATGGGCCATTTGAATCGACCGACGTCGGTTTGTTTCATCTAGCGCATTCTGCATTGATTGGGTTATCTTATCTCCATACATGATGACCTTACCCTGAGCATGGCGCGCTGCACGACCGATGGTCTGAATCAGAGAACGGTCTGACCTAAGAAATCCTTCTTTATCGGCATCGAGAATTGCCACTAGGGAAACTTCCGGTAAGTCTAGGCCTTCCCGCAATAGGTTAATCCCAACCACGACATCAATATCGCCTAAGCGAAGCTCTCTTAGGATTTCCACCCGTTCCAGTGTTTTAATATCTGAATGAAGATACTTGACCTTGATTTCTAGATTTTTAAAGTAATCCGTGAGATCTTCCGCCATCTTTTTCGTAAGCGTTGTCACGAGAATCCGTTCATCCCTTGCAATCCGTGCCTTGATTTCTCCCAATAAGTCATCAATTTGACCTTTCGTGGGACGCACAATAACTTCCGGATCCAACAACCCTGTAGGTCGGATGATCTGCTCTACGACCGTGGGACAGTGGGCCATCTCATACGGCCCAGGTGTAGCACTGACGTAGACGCTTTGCTTAATCGTATGTTCGAATTCGGCAAATTTTAGCGGACGGTTATCTAAAGCAGAGGGAAGACGGAAACCATAGTTCACTAGGGTGGTTTTACGTGACCGATCCCCTTCGTACATGCCTCTGACTTGGGGTAGGGATACATGGGATTCATCCACAAAGAGGATAAAATCCTCAGGAAAATAATCTAACAAAGTGTAAGGTGTGTCTCCAGGCTCACGAAACGTCAAGTGGCGAGAATAGTTTTCAATCCCGTTGCAAAAGCCCATTTCTCTGAGCATTTCTAAATCATAGCGTGTTCGTTGTTCAAGTCGTTGCATCTCTAAGAGTTTATTCTCAGATTCCAAAACCTTCAATTGTTCGTCCAATTCTTTTTCAATATTCTCTGCTGCTTCCATGACCTTTTCCTGAGCAGTCACATAGTGTGAATTTGGGAAAATAGAGACATGATAGCGCTCCGCTAAAATCTCCCCAGTGAGCATATTAATCTCGTAGATGTGTTCAATTTCATCACCGAACATATCCACTCGAATCACTTGTTCAGTCGAGGCAGCAGGATAAATCTCTACTACATCTCCTCGAACTCGAAACGTTCCTCTGGTGAAGGCTATATCATTGCGGTCATATTGGATCGCTATCAGCTTTCGTAAAATCTCATTTCGATCAACAACTTGTCCCTGGCGTAGAGAAAGGACAAGGTCCCGGTAATCCTCCGGAGAACCCAAACCATAAATACAAGAAACACTAGCCACCACAATTACATCACGACGCTCCAACAGGGCAGCGGTCGCCGAGTGGCGTAACTTTTCGATCTCTTCATTGATCGAAGCATCCTTTTCAATAAAGGTATCACTCGAAGGCACATAGGCTTCCGGTTGGTAATAATCATAGTAACTCACAAAATACTCCACGGCATTCTCGGGAAAATACTCTTTGAACTCACTATAAAGCTGTGCCGCCAATGTTTTGTTATGGGCCAGAATAAGGGTTGGTCTTTGCACCTTCATAATAATATTCGCCATCGTGAAAGTTTTCCCTGATCCTGTAACCCCCAGCAATGTCTGATGATTTTGACCTCTACTCAACCCAGCGGTCAAATCATCAATGGCTTGAGGTTGATCCCCAGCAGGTTGGTAGGGGGCATGTATCTGAAATTCCATGCTCCGCTCTTCCTTTCGATTATAAAGTATGAATTAAGAAACACACTCATGCCCATTTTAAATATATGCTCTTCTCCGTTTATTTTACATCTATGCCCTTGCATATACAAATTATTGATCTTTAATTTTCTTGAAGGTGGCCTTGGCCTGAGAAGTAATTTTCATCGTCTGATGGTACTGCGAAGCAGCATGAGAGTCTGCCCTGGAAAAAGACCATTTGCATTCATTAGTGGTCCGCATGCCGACAGGGCTTTGACCAGAATAAAAAAGCCGAAAAATACATTTCGGCTTAAGTTAAGTAAATTTATGACTCTCATTTCCAAAGTGGGAGTGGTACCCCTTACTCTCGCTTCGGAGGGGATAGACTCCCCTACCGAAGACTCGATGTTCGACTTTTGTTGAACAAGTTCATTTTCTCTTTGTGTTCTTTTGTGTTCTTTTGTGTTCCTTCTTATTCTTTCTTATTCCTTCTTGTCCCCTTCTTTGTCTTTCGCCTCATCCCCTCCATCTTTCGCTTTTACTTGTGACTGCTCTGCTTGTTGTTTGATCATTTCAGACGGCACTGTCTTTACCTGTTCATTGACGGTTTTCTCCGTGCCAATTACTTTACCTTGCGCATCAAGGTATTCTCGGTTCGTCTCAGTTTTTATCCGTTCAGTCACCTTTTTTGCTTCAGCAGGGATAGCACTAGAGCCCTTTTCTTCGGACTTTCCTTCGTTCTTAGCTTCTCCCTCTTTTCCTGCTTCTTCTTTATCTTTGCCCTCAGAAGCTTGTCCCGATGACTTTTCTTTTTTATCCTCCTGCTCCTTTGCCTTCTTATCCTGTTCAGCGCTTTTTATTGTTTTGGTGTAACTGTTTTGGATAATTGAAATGTTTTCAGGAGTTACAGCTTTGACAGCAATAATCTTAGCTGGAATTTCACCTTGCTCACTGGTAATGGAATCATTGACCTCTAAGGGTTGCTTTTTGATTATCTTTTGAGCCCATTGATAAGCATTAACACCCTGCAAATATGGGGACGTATCAATATCCCCCATTTGTGTTCCGCTTGACATCCGCTCTATCGATGCAAGACTAACCTGTCCTCCGACCAGACTAATTTTTTTATCTAACTGTTTCAAAACTTCGCTGGCCTGAAGCGCTAATTTTTCAGTATGAGCCAAAATTCCTTGAACAGTTTCAGGATTTTTCTGAAGGAACTCTACTAAGCCCGTTCGAGTTAATGACTCGGAACCAGGAGTACTAGCAATAGTATGGACTGCAATCTTCGGATACTTGCTTAAGACTGCTTTATTACCAGCTAAGCGCTCTTGAGATCCGCTCTCGTTAGGATCTCCCTGCAAAATTACAACTAGCCCCTCTGAAACCTTACTTACCAGAGTTTGGGCCATCAACGCACCCGCTTTTTCCTGATCTGGAGTAATAATTCCTTCGGGCTTCACACCAGAAGGAAGTTGGGTTAAGGCTAAAATAGGTATTTCTTCCTTTTGGGATTTCTGTAAAATACTCGAATCTCCCCCTTGGTAAATTAGGATTTTCGCCCCTTTTAAAGGGTCTGCTCCAGACTTTTTTTCCATATATATCACTTTCGCGTTTTCTTTCTTCGCAAAATCTTCGATCCCTTTTGAGATCAGCAATTTGTTAGGATCATCCTCATTTAAAGAAACTGCAATAATAGTTTGATTCTCCGCTTTTTTTGTCGCCGTTTTACTTTTATTTTTTCCTAAAAGGTCTTGTAGACCACAGCCAGTTATGGTTAAACTAAGACAGAGTGAAATCATGATTAATAAGAATTTAAATCTCCTGGACATGTTACACGCTCCTTTCCGGACTCAAATTTTAATTCTTTGAGTTAGCTTCCCCTTGTCTTGTTAAAAAATGCAGGGAAAAGGAGATCATGTATTATGATTATAACTACTTATTTATTCGTGGATTTATTTCTTAATTCTTATAATTTTTTACATTTATTAGAATTTTTAAAGCTTATTTCGGGGCATTTATCTTTAGTACGATTAAATCGTCTTAATTCTCATCCTTGAAAATAGTGAAGGAGGTAACAACAGTTGCCTATTAAGTTAGAACATATCTTAAAACGAGTTCAAGCTCTGCCCCCCCTGCCAACTTCGGCTTTACGCGTGATTGCTTTAACCAAAAATCCCGATACTTCCGTGAAGGACCTTGAAACTGTCATTGGCCGGGATCCAGCACTCACGGCCGGTATGCTGCGCCAGGCAAATTCCGCCTATTACGGCTATGCGCGACGAATCTCTTCCCTGCAAGAAGCAATAGTCATGCTTGGCTTCCAAGTAACCCAAGGGTTAGCTATGGCTTCCGCAGTGGCTCCCTTACTGAAAACCGACCTCTTGGGGTATGGGATCGAGCAGGAAGGACTCTGGAAGCATTCCCTGTTGACTGCTATGACAGCGAAACGTCTATGCCAACATCGAAAACTTCCCTTCGGAGATGTTGCTTTTACCGCAGGGTTGCTTCATGATATTGGCAAACTAGTTATCTCTATCTACGTCCAAGAAGTAGGGCCCTATCTTCTAGAAAAGGTGAAAGAAGCAAAATTTACTTATGTAGAGCTTGAGGAAAAGGTGATTGGTTTTAATCATGCAACCGTTGGTGGATTTCTTGCTAAAACATGGTTCTTACCTCAGGATCTCGTGTCTGCTATTTCCTCCCACCATGCCCCATCCCAGGCGCAAAGTCATGTGGAACTCGCCAGTGTCGTTCACGTTGCTAACGGGCTAGCCAGTTTACTCGGGATTGGGGGCGGTGTGGACAACTTTTTAAACCCTATACAACAAGACGCTCTCGATCGGTTAGCCCTTAAAGAAAACGATCTTGAACGTCTTATGGCAGACCTCGGAGAGTTTCTTGTCGATCCCACCTTATTTGGTTAATGATTAGCTTATTCTTTCCTTTGTAAATCGCCTAAAATTTGATTAAGTACGGTTTCCCTATAGCTATCCAATTGATCAAAGTTCACAGTCTCCATATATTTCCCCTTTAACTGAGACCTATGCGTCTGCCAAGCTGCTAAAATTTCTACTAGTTTTTTGCTGAAAGGTCGATCTAAGCCCTGATCCTTTAAGTTTTCTGGATTGCCCTGCCAGATCGCCAAATGCCTTTCAGGAAATACAATTCCAATCACCTCATCAGGATTAAGAGGATGCAAAACAATATCGATCCTTTGTCCCAATTGCTGCGCCTCGCGTAAAACCCAATCTAAGGCGTCTAACGTTTCATCACCCTCCAAGCGAATTTGATCGAAATCCGCCAGGAAATAGGGTGCCAGATTAAGCCACCCTTCAGCAGTTAACCCGTGCAAAAAGTAAGGATTGATAACGCTTTTTTGCAAAAGTCTAAGGGCATTTTCCGCAAGCGGCCAAGGTCCGGAGTGCTCTTTCTTTACTTTAAGATGCGCGGAATTCCCTAATATCCAGGAAAGATCTTCTCTTTCCACAGGAATTTTTCCTGACCTATTCCCAATCAATGACCCAAGTTCTGCAGCCAACTCCTCTTCTAACCTCATTTGAAGCTCTTGAAGCTGATTTTCAAGCTGCAAAATCGAGGTGCGCTGTTTCTCTAAGTTTAACTCGTTACAAAAGCTACTAAAATCAATGAATTTCTCGATGACACCTGGTGCACGCCAACGCAACGGAGAAACCTCCATGGCATCCAGCATAGCCAAGCCCTGGCGTGGAACGATAAACCCTGCCATTGAATCCGGATCTCGCGCCGAGCGCAAAAAATCAATCTCATATCCTCGATCCAACAATTCCAGACCAATAACCTTGATAAACGTCGATTTACCGGTTCCTGGACCTCCTAATAAGACATAAGCCCGTTGCCAACTTGGCATCATGTTAGGTAATAGAGATATGTAGCCCCTTGTGGTGATTCCTTCGGCAAAGTAATGTCGCACCCCGGTCTTATTTCTCATGCTGGTTACCCCCGTCGTTTTTTATGATCAGCGTAGTCTATGCAACAACGCTTGCGACGGTCACCAAATTCGAGGTGCGAAATTCGATATTCGTCATTCGAGCCGTAAGCCAACAAGACTTGGGGTACCTTCTGGTAGCTCAAGTCTTGTTCTGAATAATAATCAGTAATTCATCTATGGTACCCTGTAGCGGTATGAAGGCCTAATCTAGATAAAGACACGCTCCGTTTTAGAAGCGTGTCTTTTTGTAATTCACTAATTCACTAATTCACTATTTCAGTTTTCCTTGTAGCGTCTGAAGAGCTTTCTGAAGTTGCGGATCAAAATTCGTGTTTAGGGGCGGAATAGTCACTTGTTGCCCTTGGGTTAGCTCAACTTTAATATCTGGTTCGATTCCCTTTTTATGAATATCCACCTTATTAGGTGTCAAATATTTGGCGGTTGTTAATTTGACACTAGTCCCTCCATCTAATGGAAAGATAGTTTGTACAATCCCTTTGCCAAACGTTTTTACTCCAACAATACTGGCAGTTCCCTTGTCCTTAATAGCTCCTGCTACGATCTCTGCGGCTGAAGCGCTTTCTTCATTGACTAGTACCACTAAAGGCATTCCCAGATAAGAACCCGTGGACATTTTCGTATCGATGTTGCCTTGTTTGTCGACAATGTAGACAACCGGCCCTTCTGGGATGAAGTAACTGGCAACTTGAACCGCAGCATTGAGCTCGCCACCATGGTTATACCTCATATCTAGAATAAGACCTTTGAATTTCTTAATGTCCATAGTGTTTAAGGTTTCTTTAAGCTCATTCCCAGTTTCTGAGCCAAACTGAGAAATATTGAGATAGGCTATATCCGGTTGTCCTGGTAATGCTTGCCCATCAACGGTCGGAACGGTGATGTTTTCTCTCGTCAAGCTCACCGTAAAAGTCTTATTAGTACTCTCCCTGTATAGCGCCAAGTTTACTTTTGTTCCGGGATCCCCGCGCATCAAACCCACGGCTTTCTCCTGCTCCATTCCTGCGGT
The DNA here is from genome assembly GCF_000802135.1 of Desulfosporosinus sp. BICA1-9. Taxonomy (NCBI): domain Bacteria; kingdom Bacillati; phylum Bacillota; class Clostridia; order Eubacteriales; family Desulfitobacteriaceae; genus Desulfosporosinus; species Desulfosporosinus sp. BICA1-9. The sequence goes on along the minus strand of NZ_JUEE01000049.1, from coordinate 68,908 downwards.
CTCAGTATCATTTATCTTACTGACGACATCACCCGATTGGATACCAGCCTTACTGGCCGGAGAATTCTTGATAGGGCGTAGGACGACAAGTTTCTTAGGATCTTTTAAACTAAGTACAATTCCTATTCCACCGAACTTCCCTTCAAGCATTTGAAAAAGTTCCTCGTTCTCCTTGGCATTCATGTAGGTTGAATAGGGATCACCGAGTATCTCTACTATGCCTTTTGTTGCCCCTTCTACGAGCTGAACGGTCGTTACATTTTCTAAGTAATCATTGCGAATTAGTTGCACAACGTGAACTAATCTGCCCATATTATCAACGTTAGCAATAACCACTCCGCCAACTAACGTAGTAACAAATACGGAAAAGATTAGAAATATAATCCCGATGTGTTTAACTATTCTCTTTGTGTTCCACTCCTGCAATCCAGTAACTCCTCTCCTTCTTGCACTTGTCAGAAAGTATGACTTTCTGGAAGGTCTCTTCTTGTCGTCACGACACCTTGCCATCACGACATCTTGCCATCCATGGCGGTGTTCTAATCTAGAACGTCCTTGTTCGAGTCATGGCGGTTTCAAACCTCAAACGTTCTTGTTCGAGTCTGGCCAGCGCTTTCAAGAAGGTTAACACGTGCGAAGACAGTGTCTTCGGGCGCCAACATTTTTCTTAAGACTTGCTCTATTATATGCTTATTTCTCGGTAGAAATACTGCTTATCCTTCAGTTTGGAAAATACCGCAAAGGATCGGTAGGATTGCCGCTTACCCGTACTTCGAAATGCAGGTGCGCGCCTGTACTCCACCCTGTTGATCCCACGGCCCCAATGACTTGATCCGCTTTAACGGATTCACCTTCACTGACATCCAAGCGCGAACCATGTCCATAGAGAGTTGATATTCCGCCACCATGGTCAATAACCATCATATTTCCATAGGCAGTATTCCAACCCGCTATCAAGACAACCCCTGATTCCGCTGCACGAATCTGCGTTCCTGTGGGAGCAACTATATCTGTTCCTGTATGCATACTTTGTTTACGTGTGATAGGGTGAGTACGCCAGCCAAAAGGACTACTGATTTGATAATAACCGGGCACTGGCCAGGTGGAAATTGACCCATTCCCAGTCACTTTTCCTGACTGAGAGGCCTGTAATTTGCGAATTCTCTCTGTCATAGCTTTAGACTCAGCTTCCAAGCGGTAAACCTCTTCATAGGCGGCTTGTTGCGCCTTCTCGCTTTGATCTAAAGCCTCACGTTGTTCGAACTTTTTGTTTTCAAGCTCTTTACTAGCTAAGACAGCCTCATTTTTGATTTTTTCGGCTAGATCTCTTTTACGCTGTAAATCAAGTGTCTTTTGTTCAATTTGGGTTTTTTGGGACTGAATATCTGTCAAAAGCTGGCGATCGTTAGACACTAATGTTGAGAAATACTCCATTCGAGTAATAAAATCGCTGAGATCGGTGGACTGAAAAAGTAATTCCAAGTGGCTAATCTGACCACTTTCATAGATTCCTCGTGCACGTTTCCCCAGCGCCAACCGACGATCTTCCAATTCTTTTTGGGTTTGATCCAACTCTATTTGCACAGCGGCGACTTGATCTTGGGCTTGGACATAGGCGACCTGCTTCTGAGCTAAGTTCGCTTGAGTTGTTGCAACTTGTTTTTCGATATGAGCCAATTGAGCCTTCATAGTATCGGTTGTATAAGATATCTTATTTAGCTTTTTCTGAGCTTCAGCTTTCTGATCTAAAATATCTTTCTGCTGTTGAAGATTCTCACCTAGTTGATCGGCCCGGGAAGGCATTGCCGACGTCCCAAGCAAAAGAAGACTTATTACTATAGCAGGTATGACTTTCTTCCCGAACAAACGACCCCTCCGTTCTTAAATAGAAAATTAAACATTATTCCTCCTCACTTCCTCTCTCCTAAGTACGGAGGAACTTCTGCAAGGAAATCCCGCTTCCAAGGGCTCCCATTGCCATGCCTGCAAGTAATAGTCCCACCGATACTTGGCGGAAAAGAATATCGTTCTGAACAACCGGTAAAAAGGTTAAGGATGATTGAACGTACATAGTTATCGAATTGTAACCCATACCTACAATACCGGCAGCCATGGCTCCCCCAACAAGACCTAATGCTAACCCCTCGATCAGAAAGGGCCAACGAATAAAGCTGTTACTTGCACCCACCAATTTCATAATTTGGATTTCACGGCGGCGGGAAAAGACATTCATTTTAACGTTAATCGAAATCAGGACCGTTGCTGCAATGCCAAAAGCCCCGACCACAGCAAGGCCAATCCATCTTAGCCATTGTGTAAATTTCAAGAGTTGATCGATAAATCCCTGTCCATAGCGTACTTTTGCTACCTCGGGAAGAGCACCTACTGTCTCAGCTAGAGTTATGACATTTTGCGGATCCGTCGCTTTGATCGTCAGCTTATCACGGAAAGGGTTGGTTCCCCCAAGATCTGCCAAAAGATTACTTTGGGTCCCGCCCAACGTTTTTCCAAAATCTTTAAGGACCTCTTCCTTAGTCACTATGGTCACTGAAGCGACACCAGGCATCTCTAAAATCTGGTTTTTCAAAGCTTGTACTTGGGAAGGGGTTGTGTTGTCTTGCACAAATGTGGCAATTTCCAGTTCCGATTCAAAGGATTGTGCCATATTTGCAGCGTTGGCAAAAAAGAATATCGAGAAACCTAGGATCACCAGCGAAACCATTACGGTTATGACTGATGCAATGCTCAGCCAAGGATTGCGTTTCATAGAGTGGAATGTCTCGCGAAGAATATAACGAGAGGAATTAAGTGTCATAGCCGTATCCCCCCTTTTCCTCGTCCCGTGCAACCCTTCCATTTTCTATGGCAATAACTCTTTTTTGCATTTTATTGACAATTGCCTTGGCATGGGTAGCCATGACTATGGTTGTCCCTCGTTTATTGATGTTATAAAGCAGATCCATAATATCCCACGCAGTCTCAGGATCAAGGTTACCCGTAGGTTCATCAGCTACTAATAAGGCCGGATTATTAATAATTGCCCGGGCTACACAGACACGTTGTTGTTCCCCTCCAGACAGTTCATGCGGATAAGATGTTTCTTTAGATGCCAGACCCACTAATTCTAACGTGGCTCGAGTACGACTTTTTACCTCACGCCTGGCCACACCAATCACTTCAAGTGCAAAAGCAACATTTTCAAAGACCGTCTTATTGGGTAATAACTTAAAGTCTTGAAAGATCACTCCAATATTACGCCTTAGATAGGGTACTTCTCGTTGTTTCATTCGCACCAGATTCTTGCTATTAATCTGAACCTGCCCTCTTGTCGGGCTTTCTTCGCGATACAGTAATTTGATCAGCGTCGATTTGCCTGCGCCACTGGGACCTACCAGAAAAACAAAGTCCCCTTTACCTATTTTAAGGTTTATATCGACAAGGGCTCTGGCACCGTTCATATAAATCTTGGACACATTTGTCAATTGAATCATACTGTCCTCCTTGATTTTCGCATGCTCCGCCCTTATTTCCCCATAACCCTTATTTTATTCGACACTAGACGTGGATTTCCTGTCTCTAAAATTAAACATTCGCTTGTTTTGTGGCGGACTAAACGTCAAAGTCCATCACAGATAGGGGAAATTATCAAGAAGGGACCAGCATTCCCAGTTCACACCAGAATGCTAGTCCCTTCTTGATCAGATCTACCCTGTCCATTGTGTTGAGGAGAGGAGAGAAATTAAATTTGCTTTTTAGCAAGGACCTCATGCACTGCTTTCACTAATTCCTGCTTCGTTAAACCATATTTTTCAAGAAGTTCCTGCGGTCGCCCTGACTCCCCGAAGGTGTCTTTAAGTCCGACGCGCACCATTGGTGTGGGCTGCTTTTCCCCTAGAACCTCTGCAATTGCGCTTCCTAGTCCTCCGATAATGTTGTGTTCCTCCGCCGTCACGACGGCTCCTGTCGTCTTCGCAATCTGTACAATCGTTTCTTCATCTAGTGGTTTCACTGACGCTACATTGACAACGCTCACGCTTATTCCCTTATCAGCCAGCTCAGAGGCTGCTTCTAAGGCCATAGACACCAGCACTCCATTAGCCATGATGGCTACATCTGTCCCTTCTTTAAGGACGTTAGCCTTGCCAATCTCAAACTGATACTCTGCGTCGAAAAGCAACGGAACATCTAAGCGTCCCATCCGAATGTAAACAGGTCCGTTATATTGGGCAGCAGCCAAAACCACTTGGCGAGTTTCCTCTCCATCTGCAGGAACTAAAACCACCATATTCGGTACCGCGCGCATAATTGCTACATCTTCGATGGCCTGATGAGACCCTCCGTCCTCACCAACTGTAATTCCGGAGTGGGTAGCCGCAATTTTCACATTTAACTTAGGATAGGCAATTGAATTACGAATTTGTTCAAAGGCCCGGCCAACTGCAAAAATTGCAAAGGTGCTGGCAAAGGGAATTTTACCTGCTGCAGCAAGGCCCGCAGCTGTCCCTAAGAGATTCGCCTCGGCAATCCCCATGTTAAAGAAACGCTCCGGATATTTTTTGGCAAAGTCAGCCGTTTTGGTCGACTTCGACAAATCTGCATCTAAAACGACGACGTTAGGATTTTCTGCCCCTAAAATTTGAAGGGCCTTGCCATACGCTTCGCGTGTCGCTACTTTATTAGCCAAGGTTCGCCGCCTCCTCCCGTAATTCTTTAAGCGCCTGTTCGCCTTGTTCCACAGAAGGAGCATTGCCGTGCCAGCCAGCTTGGTCTTCCATGAAGGAAACCCCTTTGCCCTTTACTGTTTTGGCAATGATAATGGTTGGCTTGCCTTTGACTGTTTTTGCCTCAGCAAAGGCTGCCCGTAGGGAATCGACATCATGTCCGTCAACTTCAATCACATGCCAACAAAATGCCCGCCACTTCTCTGTTAGCGGAGCTGAACACATGACACTATCTGTCGCTCCATCAATTTGTAAGCCGTTAAGATCTAAAATAGCGGTAACGTTATCCAATTTATAGTGAGCAGCCGCCATAGCAGCCTCCCAAATTTGTCCCTCTGCCATTTCACCATCCCCGAGCAAGGCAAACACGCGATAATCCTTACCATCCAGCTTTCCGGCTAAAGCCATTCCATTGGCTGCCGAAAGCCCTTGCCCTAAGGAACCTGTGGACATATCCACACCCGGGGTCTTTTTCATATCCGGATGTCCCTGTAGCATATGACCCGTTTGACGAAGCCCCTGTAGCTCGGCCTTTGGAAAATAACCTTTCTCTGCAAGTGCGGAGTAAAGCACGGGAGCTGCATGTCCTTTGGAAAGGACAAAGCGGTCTCGATCCGCCCACCGTGGATCCTGAGGATTAATTCGCATTTCGTTAAAAAATAAGGTTGCGACGATATCAGCGGCAGATAAACTCCCACCAGGATGCCCTGATTTTGCGGTTACAAGCATCGAAATAATGTCTTGACGAATAGTATTGGCCACTCGTTTCAATTCAATTGTGGTCAAGCGATCCCCTCCTTTAGTTCATTCTTAAATAACATAATCTCAAATAAACTTGTTTGAGTTATGGCTACTGCGGTATTACGACAATGTTTTTGTCTTCTGAAGAAACGCTGCAATAAAAGTATCAATTTCCCCATCCATTACTGCCGAGACGTTCCCTGTTTCCACATTGGTTCGGTGGTCTTTAACTAGGCTGTAGGGATGGAAAACATAAGAACGGATTTGACTTCCCCAAGCAATCTCTTGTTGCTCACCGCGAATTTCGGAAATTTCAGCCTCTTGTTCCTTACGTTTAAGTTCCAGCAACTTGGCCTGTAAAACCCGCATAGCAGCCAGTTTGTTTTGTGTCTGTGAGCGTTCACTCTGACACTGAACCACGACCCCGGACGGCAAGTGTGTTATCCGAATCGCAGAATCGGTCTTGTTGACGTGCTGTCCACCCGCACCTCCGGACCGATAAGTATCTATCCTTAAGTCTTCAGTGTCAATAGTTATCTCGTTATCCTCAGTTACTTCTGGTATTACATCTACAGAAGCAAATGAGGTATGGCGGCGTCCTGACGCATCAAAAGGTGAAATTCGCACTAAACGATGCACGCCTTTTTCTGACTTGGCATATCCGTACGCATTTTCCCCACTGAAGGACAGTGTAGCACTCTTAATTCCTGCTTCATCGCCATTTAAAAAGTCTAACGTCTCCACTTTATATCCGTGACGTTCTCCCCAACGAATATAAAGACGATAGAGCATTTGCACCCAATCTTGAGCTTCCGTACCTCCGGCTCCAGCATGAAGGGTTAAAATAGCATTATTCCGATCATAAGGACCGGCCAGCAGTAATTCCAGTTCCAAATCCTCTAACCGCCGCTGAAGTTTCCTTACCCCTTGCTCAATCTCTGGTTCAAGGCTCACATCATCTTCCTCTGTAGCCAACTGCCAAAGAGTCGCTGTCTCTTCAAGCTCACCCTCAAGCACTTCATAAATTTTGACTTTGCTCTGATGAAAAGCTAACTCTTGCATAATTTTTTGAGCATTGATAGGGTCATCCCATAAATTAGGACGATGAAACTCCCCTTCTAGAAGACTAATTTTTTCGATACGCTGAGCAACGTCAAAGGGAAACCCTCAAATCTGCCAAGCTTAATGTTAACATTTCCAGTTCCTTTTTCCAATCAGAAAGCACTCTATTCACCCTTCCAAAACTATTCACTCAGAACACTAAGATATTAACCAAAAATTGATTGCCTATTTCCGAGCGATACCTGACTTAGTGAAAGCATCCTTACATAAGCGGAGCGGAACACATGGACATGTTCCGCTGACCCTTTCATTCGCCCATCACTTTTTAACTTTACCGCAGCATTTCTTATATTTTTTCCCACTTCCGCACTCACAGAGATCGTTGCGGCCAATCTGGTCTCCGACGTGTACAGGTTTACTGGGTTCTCCTTCATAGCGGTTCTCCGTTACATTGCGTGGCTGTTCAGCAACTTCTTCTCGCACTTGGGGAGTCACTCGCATAACATAGCGAATAATATCGTCTTGAATAGAGTCAATCATCGCTTGGAACATTTCAAACCCTTCACGTTTATATTCTACGAGTGGATTTTTCTGTCCATAGGCTCGTAAACCAATTCCCTCACGCAACATATCCATGGCATCAAGATGATCCATCCATTTGCTGTCCACTACCTGCAGCATTACTGCCCGTTCAATTTCTCGCATCAGGTCAGCACCGAATGATTCTTCTCGCTTTTTATAAAGTTCTGTTGCCTGCTCCAGGAGCATTTCTTCAATTTCTTCCACCGAAAGATCTACAAATTGTTCAGACTTTAAATGGATCCCCGGTAGGAAAAAGTTCTCAATATAATCGGACATACCCGACAAATCCCACTCTTCTGGGAACTGGCTTTCCCCACTAAACATACTAATACTATCTTTAATCGCTTTTCCTAACATATCCATAACATTATCGTGGAGATTTTCCCCCATCAACACTGCAAGACGCTGGGCATAGATTACTTCACGTTGTTGATTCATAACATCGTCATAGTCTAGAACATGTTTACGAATGTCAAAGTTGCGATTCTCGACTCGACGCTGGGCGGTCTCGATAGAACGGGAAATCATTCTTGATGTAATAGGTATAGAGTCATCCATCCCTAATTTATCCATGATACCCATAATATTATCCGCACCAAACAAACGCATTAGGTCGTCTTCTAACGAAATAAAGAATTGGGTTGATCCAGGGTCCCCTTGACGTCCAGCACGTCCACGCAATTGGTTATCGATACGTCGAGATTCATGTCGTTCTGTCCCGATAATATGTAAACCTCCGAGGTCAGACACGCCTTCACCTAGAATAATATCTGTCCCACGACCAGCCATGTTTGTAGCAATCGTAACCATGCCACCCTGTCCAGCTTGGGCAACAATCTCAGCTTCCTTTTCATGGAATTTAGCATTAAGGACCTGGTGCGGAACACCACGACGCGACAAAAGAGTACTCAAATGTTCGGACTTCTCAACCGACACGGTTCCAACAAGAAGAGGCTGTCCTTTAGCATGGCGTTCAATTACACTATCTACGACCGCTAAAAACTTCCCTTCTTCTGTACGATAGATTATATCTGGCTCATCGATTCGCAACATAGGTCGATTAGTTGGGATTTCCACAACATCAAGCTTATAAATCTTCCGAAACTCTGGTTCTTCTGTCATAGCCGTTCCAGTCATACCCGAGAGTTTGTTATACATCCGAAAGTAATTCTGGAAGGTAATCGTAGCTAATGTTTGGGACTCTTTTTCAATCTTAACGCCCTCTTTGGCCTCAATCGCTTGGTGTAATCCTTCACTATAACGACGCCCAAACATCAAGCGACCTGTAAATTCGTCGACAATAATAACTTCTCCGTCTTTAACGACGTAATCACGGTCTCGTTTAAAGAGGGTTTGCGCCTTTAACCCTTGATTAACGTGATGAGCCAATTCAGTATGAATATCTTCATAAAGGTTATCCACGCCGAGCATACTTTCCACTCGACCGACACCTTTCTCAGTAAGGGTCACAACACGCTCTTTTTCAATAACTTTATAATCCTCTTCAGGTTTTAAGCGCGGAATAATCATGGCAACCCTAAAATATAGTTCGGTGGGCTTGTCCGCCTCACCAGAAATAATCAGCGGAGTCCGTGCTTCGTCTACTAGAATCGAGTCCACTTCGTCCACGATCGAATAATTTAGTTTGCGCTGAACTAAAGCCTCAGGCCTTGTGACCATATTATCACGCAGATAATCAAAGCCAAATTCATTATTTGTGCCATAAGTAATGTCTGAGGCATAACTGTTCCTACGTTGCTCATAGTTTAAGCCGTGAACGATAAGACCTACGGAAAGGCCGAGGTACTGGTGAATTCGACCCATCCATTCACTATCCCGACGAGCCAAGTAATCATTGACCGTTACGACATGGACCCCTTTACCTGACAAGGCATTCAAATAGGACGGCAAAGTCGCCACTAGGGTTTTTCCTTCCCCAGTACGCATCTCAGCTATCCGGCCATCATGAAGCACCATGCCCCCAATTAACTGTACATCATAGTGACGCTGATTAATCACCCTTCGGCTAGCCTCACGTACCACCGCAAATGCCTCAGGCAAAAGACTGTCTAAACTTTCTCCCTGTTCCAAACGTCCTCGGAATTCAGCGGTCTTGCCACGTAATTCATCATCTCCCAGAGCTTGGATCGTCGGTTCTAAGTTATTAATCACTACAACGCGCTTTTGGTATTTCCGAATTTCTCGCGCGTTATCATCGAACAAATCAAAAAACCCCATTATGTCCACCTTTCTTAATCCTTGTGTTGACTAATTTTAACATCCTTGAGAACCGACTGCAACCAAACCGAGAGATTTACTTATGGGATATTTTACCTTTCCAAGCAAAAACCTTATTAATACTTAGTTTTCCCCTCATTGTACTTAGTATTTTTCTCAGGGTGTGACGAAAGGCCCGCCAATGCGGACCTTTCGCTTGTAAAATGCAACTTTCCAACCGATCCCAAGTTACTTACCCAGCTTGAGGTTAATTAATCTAAGTCTGAGGTTGAAGCAATCCATAGTCTCCATTATTACGAAGGTAGACCACATTCATTTCTTGACTTTCTGAATTGGTAAACACAAAGAAAGTATGACCAATCAGATTCATCTGCATTATCGCTTCTTCTACCGACATGGGCTTGGCAGGGAACTTTTTATTTCGAACAACTTCTTCACGAGGCTCATCATTTACTGCTGATTGCTTAGGTTCATGATCTTTAAGTACTTTTGAGCGCATTCGTTTATTAATACGTGTCCGATATTTATCAATTTGACGTTCTAATTTTTCAACGACCATGTCGATTGAAGAATACATATCTTCCGTTTCTTCTTCGCCGCGCAAAATCATACCATGGAGTGGGGCGGTTACCTCCACACGATGTCGATCGCGCTCGACAAGCAAGGTGACTTGAACGTCCACAAACTCATCCGAGTATTTGGCTAATTTACCTACTCGTTTCATAACATACTCTTTAAGGGCGTCTGTAAGTTCGATATGTTTACCGCGAATGTTAATGTTCATTAAATTTCAACCCCCTTCTATGTTGCTATATTAGTAATATTCCCGCTTTACATAAAAAATCCTGCAAATTATAATGTTTACCGCTTATATTTTTTTACTAACATCCGAAAGAGAGAACCGTTCTTAGTTTAACGATCCTCTCTTTTGGCAGATTCTTTAATAACTGTATTAACGAACCATCACATTCGAAGCTTGTTCACCTCGTGGGCCTTGAATAACATCGAATTCAACAGACTGTCCTTCTTCAAGAGTCCGAAATCCATCTCCAATGACCGATTGAAAATGCACAAAAATATCTTGCCCACTTTCTTGTTCAATGAATCCGAAACCCTTCTGTTTACTAAACCATTTGACTTTCCCTACCACTTAAAAAAAACCTCCTTGAAAATGTTAAAGTTCTTTGCTTAAAGCTAAAGCATACAGCCTAAGCTAAAGAATTAACTCATACTTTACGAGGATACCCAGCATTGATAAAGTTTAAACGTTAAAATGATGCAATGATCAATATTCATGTTCCAGCATACGCTACAAGAAGTTTAACTAAAGCCACGATCCCATGAACGCAAGCAACGGCGCACATACATCTATCCCAGAGGTTCGCACGCTCTCGCTGAACCGTCCAAGCCTCCTCAGCGGCGGTGTAACTACAGATGCTGTATAGAAAGGCGCTCCTCGGGCCTATCCCAGCCCCAGAAGCGCCTTTCTATACAACGCCCCCCCACACTTCCCCATAGCTCCACCCCAAAGGAGCGCTTTTCTGCTAAGCGGATGCTTCAGTGAAGCCGCTTCTCCAGACGAGCGCCCGACGGTTCGCGCACCCCCGTCAGCGCGCCGTAGGTTCACATGCAGATTGCCCAGAGGTTCGGACGCGCTCGCGAACCGTCCAGCTCGTCCAGCGGCGTAACGTGCAGACGCGTGCAGAACGAAGACACTGTCTTCGCACGGGTTAACACAGCTGTAAAGCGCTCCTCGGGCCTATCCCCAAGAAAGCGCTTTATACAAAAAGCTTACAATATTTTACTCAAAAACGCCTGCGTCCTTGGATTCTTGGGATGCTCAAACACTTCGTTCGGCTCTCCCTCTTCCATAATTATCCCCTCATCCATGAAAATTACCCGATCTCCGACTTCGCGAGCAAATCCCATCTCGTGAGTCACAACGACCATTGTCATCCCTTCACGAGCTAAATCTTTCATGACCGCAAGAACCTCTCCCACCATTTCAGGATCAAGGGCGGACGTGGTTTCATCAAAAAGCATAATCTTTGGCTTCATTGCTAAAGCTCGAGCGATTGCAACCCTTTGTTGTTGCCCTCCAGAAAGGCGATCTGGATATTCATCGGCTTTATCAGATAAGCCAACCTTTTCTAAAAGTTCCAACCCAATCTTGCGTGCTTCTGCCTTACTTGTTTTGCGTACAACCTCTTGAGCTAATATTATATTTTGGATTGCCGTCATATGCGGGAAGAGGTTAAAACGTTGAAAAACCATGCCTACTTCTCGCCGTATTGCATTAACATTCACCTCAGAGTTAAGAGGAATTCCATCAACAATAATCTCTCCGCTGGTTGGCTCTTCAAGTTTATTGAGGCAACGCAAGAAGGTGCTTTTTCCTGAACCACTGGGGCCAATGACAACTACAACTTCCTTTTCCCGAATATGGCAATCTATCCCTTTAAGAACTTCCAGTTTGCCAAAGTATTTATGCAAATTCTTAACGAAGATCATTCTTACCCAGCCTCCTCTCCATATAGCTAACCCATTGGGTAATCAATTGGGTCATGACGAGGTAATACAAGGCAGCAGCTATATACATGGGAATAGGTTGATAAGTTCGTCCGGCGATAATCTTGGCGCTGTAGAAAAGTTCTTGGATCGCAATAATCGATAATAGAGAAGAATCTTTAAGTAAGGCAATAAACTCATTACCCAAGGGTGGTATAACCCGTTTAAACGCTTGGGGTAGAATCACATACCGTAAGGACTGACTATGAGTCATTCCCAATGACCGGGCCGCTTCCGATTGCCCACGGTCAATCGATTGAATTCCAGCCCTAAATATTTCGGCAATATACGCACCGGAATTTAGGCCCATCGCCAGGACTCCAGCAATATATTGATAGTTATCAGGCAAAGTTTCCCAATTAAGGAGTTTAGGCACTAAAAAATAGACTAGAAATATTTGAACTAGTAATGGGGTTCCTCTAAAAAAATCTATATAGCCGATTGCCCCTATGCGTAGCAACCTGTTCTTGGACAAACGCGCCAACGCCATAAAAAGTCCAATCACAAGTCCAATCATGACTGCACCGGCTGTCAGCTCCAAAGTAAGTATTGCGGCTTTATTTAGAATGGGGATGCTATCTATGGCTGCTTTCCAGTTTTGACCCACAAAAAAATCCTCCTTCTTCATAATAATGAGTATGCCAGATGTCTAAAGGTTATTTATCTGCATAAAATTATACATTTTACTGTAAACTTATACAAGTAAAAACGCTTCCCTAGTATTGTCTTGTTTATACACAACAAGACCTAATTATAACATGAGGATTGGTTAATTCAAGCCCCAATTTCTCCCTTAGACCTCTAATTCCAGCTTTCCTATATCTTCTGAAATTTGTGAGGTAGGCTCAAAAAATAAAGGAAGGCACAACATCAAGTGCCTTCCTTATTTTATTATTATAAGTATTTAACCTAACAAAATGAATTACTTAGAATTTTGGCGCGTCCACTTTAAACCACTTCTTGTAAATCTCATTATACTTCCCGTTTTCTTTGAGTTTCTTTAAGGAAGCATTCATTTTGTCGCCTAATTCTTTGTTATCTAATTTCATAGCAATTCCATAAAATTCTTCTTCAACATCTGCTTCTACGGAGACTATATTAGCTTTCTCATTTTGTGCTTGGAACCAAAGTACAACCGGTCCATCAGCCACAACGGCTTCTACTCCACCGTTCAGAAGATCGTTCATTGCATCAGGTGTTGTATCAAATTTTCTTGGCTCTATTCCGGCTTTCTCAACAACCTCTTGCCCTGTCGTACTGAGTTGAACCCCAACCTTTTTACCTTTTAAGTCGGCCAAATTCTTAAAACCGGCCCCTTTTTTCATGGCTATATACTGAATAGCTCTAAAATACTTATCACTAAATTGGACACTCTGAGCACGCTTTTCTGTGATTGTCATGGCTGAAATCACGCAATCATATTTTCCTGCTTGCAAGGCAGGAAGCAAGCCGTCAAAAGCAGCTGTCTCAATATTCACCTTGGTGTATCCCATATCTGCCCCAAGAGCATTGATAAGCTCAATATCGAAGCCCGTCGCTTGTTGCTTTTCATCCATAAACTCAAACGGTGCATAAGCGATATCCGATCCAACCTTCAGGACCTTCTCAACGGGAGCTGGGGCGGGAGTAGGAGCAGGAGCTGGTGCAGGTGTACTACCACATCCGGCTAGTGTCAAGAGGCTTAAACTAAGTAATCCAGCTAGTACAAAACGAAATTTAGGTTTAAACATTTTTATTCCCCTCTCTTTTTGGATGGGTTCCGCAATAACTTACTAACCAACTTTTGCGTTATGCGTTTGTCATCCTTGTCTATTCAGATTATACATACTAACGAATATCTATACAACACTTTTAATGTCTGTTTAGTTATTTTTTCAAACTCGAGTAAAAAATATCCCTTATCATTCAGTCGATTTTATCCCCAAAAGTTACACACAGGAGAGTGTGTATAGTGTGGATAAGTACAAGAAATACCCTGTTTTTCAAGAATTGATTGTGGATAACCCTGTTAGTAACCCTTTATAGGGGATTAATATTCAGGAAAAAGGAAACTCGTTCGGCTGGTGCTGTGCTTAACGAATACAAAAAGCACTGGCCGACGAGACGCCGACCAGTGCTTATCAATTTCAATAATATGCTAATTCAAGTTGCTTGAATTAATATTGCTCACGAGCCGGACGATGGTGCTGGTAGCACTCACGGCAGTATACTGGACGATCAGAAGTCGGTTGGAACGGAACTTGTGTTTCTACTCCACAGTCCGCACAAACGACAGAAAACATTTCACGTGATCTTCCTTCTTGGGAATTGCGATTGGATTTGCGTACGTTACGGCATTCACGGCAACGTTGTGGCTCATTTTCGAAACCTTTTTCAGCGTAGAATTCTTGCTCTCCGACGGTAAAAATAAAAGTTACTCCGCAGTCTTTACATACTAGATCTTTGTCTTCAAAGGCCATGAAAGATATTCCCCTTACGTAAAAAAATGTAATAGGCTGTGCCCATCCAGAATTATTATAACTCTATTCAGTCGAAGGCACAAGTCTTTTTTCGCGACCAGCAGCTAGGCACAAGCCATAAATCGCCTGAATTCCACAACCACGAAGTACTTCCGCCACTGCCTGGAGAGTTGCTCCTGTTGTTGTTACATCGTCCACTAACCATACACTTCGTCCTAAATAATACTCTGGATTACGCACTGAAAAGGCTCCTTCCAAGTTATGCAAGCGTTCTTTACGAGAAAGTAGAACTTGAGATGCCCTCGACTCAATTCGTTCAACTCCTTGGAAAATCGGCAACCCCAATTCCCAATGTAAGGCAGATGCAATAACCTCCGCTTGATTAAAGCCACGTTCTCCTAGTTTTGTTGCATGCATCGGAACTGCCACTATACCGTCAACTGCAGGAAGCTGACTTACAGCCCATTCCGCAAAAGGGCCAATGATCTGTCTTATGCGTTTTGGATGGGCATTAAATTTTACGCTATGAATGAATTCCTTTAATCCACCGCAATAATGCCCCCAGGCTACTACCTTATCAAGCTGTTTTGGGCCGCGGCCCGCCTCACAATCTTGACACTGTTGTTTTTCAAGCGGTATTATTTTTCCGCACCCGTGACAACGAGCTAGCTCAGGATGTAGATAGTTCTCCGAACAAGTCGGGCAGATTGGCCCGTTTCCTTCACTACATAAAACACAAAGGTTTTCATCTCTGTACCAAAGCGAACGAATGATATCAGTTGCGGCTCCCCTAAAATCCTTCATTGCTTCCCTCCTTTTGCCCTGTATCAAGGAGTCCTAATTCCATTGCACGTCTATTTTGGCCCTCAATCCACTGAATTGCTGTCTTTATAGCTGGAGAAATATGCTTCGATATAAAGACGACCCCTCCTCCGGGACATTCTCGAGTTCGCCCCACTCTGCCAGCCATTTGAACCAAGGCTCGCTCATCAAAAATCGGATGATCCGCCCCGAGCACAACCACTTGTATCTCAGATAACGTGATACCGCGTTCCAAGATAGTTGTGCTCACAAATAGATCAAATTCACCTTGAATCAAACGTTTTATTTTGGGGGCACGTTCTGGATCCGAACTATAGCTGCCGTCAATCAGCCAATCCGGAAAACTTTTTCTGAACGCCTGAATCCAAGAACGAACCCAAGAAATCTTAGGCACAAATACCAATATCGGGCCCTCTCTCCTTAAAGCTCTAATTAGCAATGTCCATTCATCGTTACTCCGGTCTTCGTTGGGCTCAATTGCGTGACGAGCTTGATGCCATACCGGAATCGGCAGTGGGTTGCGATGGTGCCGTGCTGGCAGCTGGATAAGGCGCATCTGGCCTCTCTTTATCAAATTTAAACTTTCAGGAGATGGAGTTGCCGTCAAGTATAGAATCTTACCTCCTTGGCACAGGGCGTGCTGCAATCCCCAGGCCAATGCCTTGCTCCCCTGATATGGAAAGGCATCCATCTCATCCATAAAAATGACATCAAAGGCTTGCCAAAATCTTAAAACTTGATGGGTTGTGGCCAGTACCAATCCTCCACTTTGAAATTTAATCGAGGATGTGCCTGTTAACATTTGCAATGGATAACCAGGAAAATCCCTCTGTAACCTTGGGAGAATATCGTAGATGACATCTTGTCTCGGTGCAGCAAAAAGTACAGACTTCCCCTGCTTAAGTGCCCATGCTGCAGATGGAAAACACACTTCAGTTTTACCCGCACCACATGCCGCCCAGAGAAGTGCCTTTTTTTCTGAGGCTTCTTGAATAAATTGTAAGGCTTGTTGGCTGGCTAGCCGTTGAGCCTCTGTTAAGTCCCAATGGGGCTGAAAATTGACCTCTCTAGGGCTTTCCATGAGTGAACGTTGATCTCGATAAAGTACTTCCATAGAGGTGCTTACTCCGATGCTTTCACAACTTCGACAGGTTGCTGCCATCCCATAAAGACTAGGCCATTCTTCCACGTCCTCTTCTCCACATCGTTGACACTGCCACCCTCTACCTTGCTGCCTGACGGAAGAAACCCACTGTGCCTTCCCCTGTAACACATTCCTATGGGCAAGTTCAGTGACCCTCTCCTCTTGAATCTTAAGCTCTCGAGCAAGGCCCCGAAGGTCACGATTAGAAAGTTGCCGCGCTAAGACAAGTTGATTAAACCTAACCCCTCTCTCATCCTTCGTTTCTTCCTCTAACAGACCTTGATGAGGCAAAGCAATAGGGTCAATTTCCTCCCAATTAAAAACCAACGAATTCCCACAAATAGTGTTTAGCCGTTTGATAATTTCTTGCTTAAGATTCGTGCTTTTACCAAAATTCCAAAGATCAGGCGGCTTTGGCCGTTGTACTTGATCTTTAATCTCCTCGATAACTGCTAATGGAAGTGGGGTACTGAGGTAGCTAGCCCCAAAATCCTGCTTGTCCCACTCTCGAAGCGGAGAAGAACTGACGTTACCGTTCTTCTTTAACGTCAGGTAAAAGAGCATAACTACCCCTCTCTTTCATTCATTTCCCTTCGACTCTGTAGTTCTTCCCTCATCCCCGTTTCTGCTATCAACGAAACAAGGTGCCTGTCCCCGCTTTTCTCCGTGTTTCTCTATCTTTACTCCCGCTATTACCGAAACAGCGCACCTGTCCCAGTGTTCCGCTGCATTTTCGCTGCCTAGTGGACATTCAGATAGACTTATTTCTGGGAAGCGACGCTGAAGACAGGATATGTAAATCTTATTTTGTTCAGGTGGGAAATTGGGATAGACGCATACTTCGGCCCTTATCGGAGCCCTATATTTCTTCCTTAACCGAGGGTAGGCCCTCTTAAGCAGCCACAAGTGTTTCTCCAGCTCCGTATTTTCTGGATCCACGTCCCAATCATAATTTATGATATGAGTTGGACTGGAGAGTCCTTCTTTCCATGCCCTAATTTTAGCCTGCCATTTCTGGGGAATATCCCATTCCCAACTTGAATTTACTCTCCATAATAGAGCCCCTAAGATCAAGATCACGCCCATCAATAACGTCATAATCTCGCCCCCTCCCCACAACTTATGTTATGAAAAGGGGTTGTGTGAGTTGTCTTTGCCGAGCATACTCTGCGAGGAGCATAATATGTGGGGAGGGTAAAAAATCCGGATGCCCCTTCCAAAGCAAACGTTCTTTTGACGACAAGCCCTGAACTTTCTCTTCTATAGTTTTAGGAACTCCTTCCACCCATCGATAGAGCCTATTTGCCGTTTCCGGATGGGTGTGCCGCTGCACCTCTGCAGCGTCCCAGATGACTGACTGAGCCCATTCGTACGCTTCTATGTTATAAGGTTGCCATTTAAGTACTTCTTCCACTGCCTCTAGTCCAGCTAAGCCATTTCCTTGCCGAAGTAAATGCTCAGCTTGCTTTTGCCTCGTGTTGCTTTGCGTTTGATCCCAGTTCAAACTTTTATCCCAGAGGGCAATACTCTTTTCTGAGTCCTGTTCACTCCAATGATCCGCAAGAGCATTCCAAGTTCGTTCTTTCTCTATGAGTGCAGGATTTAAGAGTATACTTGCACTGACCAAGCACAAGATGGCACTCATCAGCAACATTATTTTGTTACTCATGTTGACCGCCATATTCCGTTTTGAATAAAAAGAACGGTGGTAAGTCTCTGTTTTTTGAAAGCTTCCTAAAAGCAACCAGAATAAAACCCCCAAGGTGCCAAAGGAAAAATCAGCATCCACCAAACTATGCAGCGCCAAAAAGAGCAAGGCTGCCCATACTCGGACCTGGGCCTTAGTTTCTTGAGATTCAGCACCTGCTTTGTGCAACATGCGCTTCTTTCTCCAAGTCCTCCAGGTTTGAGCTAAGGTTAAGCAACTCCAAATCCCTACACTTAATATTCCTAGAACTCCTTGATTTAAAAGGATGTGTATAAAACTCGAATGAGGGTCAGCCGTCCAATATGGAAATTGCTGAACTGTCGGAAAGGCCAACCACCCCCCTGCTTGGGGAAGGCCCCTCGCATTCCAGGCCAACCTTATTCCGTCTTTAAAATAGACCTGCCGTTCCTGCCAACTTGAAGAGGAGAAGCTCCAAGTTGTTAAATTATCCCAGGCAGCTCCATTCATGAGCATTATGAGAACTAACCCAGAAACACTTAATACGATAACCCACAGTCCGCTGAGATAGTTTGCTGATCCTAAACGTTTTTTCAGCCTAGGCACCGCTTGTCTCGCTTTAAAGTAGGGTGAAATGTTCTGTGATCTAGCCCCGATTAAAAGCAGTTGACCAATAAAGATAACAACAAATAATCCTACCCCCGCACGGGAACCCGTGGCTAATAGGGACGTTCCTAGTAGAATTCGGACCAATTTCCTGCGTGGATTAAGCAAAAGAACTGCTCCCAAAAATGCAGCCATTGTATTGGGATAACCGAAGACAGAACTCAATCGTCCAGCTACTTGGCCTACCCATGGTAGCCAACCAATGATAGCAACCACCATTGCCAACCATTCTATATAACTTAGCAATTTTTTTTTAGCTGTCTCATCGGATGAAATACGCATTCCCAACCGATAGACGAGCCAAAAAATTCCCCATTGCAACGCTTCCTGCAAGCCGTTCGCTGCCTTGACAGGATGAAGAACTCCCAGCACTGAAAAACCAAGCATTCCCACCAGCAAAGAATCTGTTAGACCTAGGGTCAAATACGTAGCTTTTCCTACCTTAAACCTGCCGAACAGATGAGAAACCATAACATAAAGGGATATGGCAAACCCAAAAATAAGCCATTCCTCAGAATAGTAAAGCCCATGGCTAAGAACACTAAAGGCTAAAAAAAGAGCTAGGAAGCGTGCTGTGTTGCTCCTAACTCTGCTGTCTTGTTGTAACGATAAACCGATCACTGCGCAGGTTTCTTCCGCTCTAAAAAGAATTTAAGAGTCCCTTCTGCTGCCAACTCTTCTCCGACATACGCCCTACCTTTAGCGACACCGAATGATTTTCTCAGCTTGATAAGCTCTACTTCTAGGCGAAGCTGATCTCCTGGAATGACTTGCCGCTTAAACTTGACTTCATCCAAACCTGCAAATAACCCTAAGTAACCAGCGTATTCTGGCATCTTAAGAATAGCTACGGTTCCGACTTGGGCCAGAGCTTCAATGATTAGAACCCCTGGCATTATGGGGTGTTCTGGGAAATGCCCCTGAAAGAACGAATCATTGATGGAAACGTTTTTTATTCCCACTGCACGTTTTCCTTCGTCTAATTCTATGATACGATCGACTAGAAGAAAGGGATAACGATGAGGAATAATATCTTGGATCTCTTGACTCTGTAGCAATGAAATTCCTCCTTACTAATTGTGGTTCGTAGTACGTAGTTCGTAGTTCGAACGACGTACTAGAACATGAGTATTGTAGATATAAACCACTTTGTCTGTGTAAGCTGGGACGGTTCTCGACTTGCATTCATAGGGTCATAACATGTAGTCGAACTACGAATATCAAACTACGAACTTCCAGTATCGCTTGCAGACATGTACCTTTTTGCCTATGATTAGTAGAGTACTGATGTATTTACCTACTAGCAAACAGTATAACCAAGTTTGTGCTTGAAGGGAAGATGGCAAGGTCATGAAAAAAACTTACAAAATTCTACATATTATTGGAGGTGGCGAAGTCGGAGGGGCCGAGCAACATGTCTTATCCCTAATCAAGGGTGTCGACCGGACCCGTTTTGACCTATATCTTGTCTGCTTAGCCCAAGGACCCTTCTCCGACTTGGCTATAAAAAATAACATCCCAACGCAAACTTTCCCTATGCGCTTCCCCCTTGACCTTTCTCCTCTTCCCGCTCTAGTTCGCTGGGTTAAACACCAGGGGATACACCTTGTTCACACCCACGGTTCACGGGCCAATCTCCTAGGCCGCTTAGGGGCTAAATGGTTGGGAATTCCTACTCTAACCACCGTTCATAGTTCTCTAGCCCACGATTATCTTTCCCCATGGTCTGCCCGAATAGCTTTAGGGCTTGATCGCCTCACCCTCCCCCTGACATCCGGAATTATCACTGTATCCGAATATTTAGCCAAAGAGGTTGCCTTAAGAGGTGGTCGGAATCTGGAAACTATCTATAACGGCCAAGCAGCTATTTCCTTTGCTGACCCGTCTTCTTCTCGAGAACAGTTCCGCAAAGAATGGGGGATCCCGACAGATGCACTGGTTATCGGTACAATAGGCCGCCTTCATCCTACTAAAGGTCAGATTTATTTAATTAAAACTGCGACTGAACTACGCTTGAAGTTTCCAAAACTTCACCTTTTATTCATAGGAGATGGCCCCCTACGAGCAAACCTAGAATCTGAGCTTAAGCGAAATGCCATTCCCTACACCATGACCGGCTACCTTCCCTTAGCCCATCAAGTGCTGCCTGCCATGGACCTTTTCGTCTTGCCTTCAGTTAGTGAAGGTATGGGACTAGTCCTTCTTGAAGCTATGCAAGCAGGGGTTCCGATTGTGGCCAGTACTGTTGGCGGTATTCCAGAAGTTATTCGCGCAGGCCAAGACGGACTACTTTTTCCTCCAGGCCATGTCGCTAAGTTTACTAAAGCGTGTACTTCTATCCTCGAGAATCCTACATTGGCCAAGTCTCTTGCCCACTCAGGCCAAAAACGCTGGCCCATCTTTTCTATAAATAGTATGGTCAGAGAAACCGAGCAAGTATACACTCGCTTAATTGAGTAGTACCCTTGCCCGGCAAATAACATTATGATGCAATTATCCACTGACTCACTGTTGATGGTCAACCTCCCCTTTGTTATGAACTGACCTATTTCTCTCTCGCTAACTTGCTCATCTATTATTTTCTTTTCCTTTATTCTTATCGTTTTGAATATCTTTTTCATTTTCATTTGCTAAATCTTTAGCGTTATTTTTTCTGTTATCATTATTTCTTTTGTCATTTTCGTCATTATTTTTGTCGTTATTATTGTTGTTTCTACTCTCTTTTACCGTTGGCTCTCCCTTCTCAGTTTCTGGTTCTCTATCTTTTTTGGTGAGAGGATTTGGTTTATCGACAGAGGAGGGTGACGCATTCGGTTTCTGTTTTCCTAGATTATTATCAAAGGGGTTCACTAAAGCCCTTTGATTTTCCGTCGTTGTTCCAGGCTTTATGGGTAAACCATTCTTAATTCCCTTCTGCTCAGCTTTAACCAACGCTTGAACCTGCGGATTTTCAAGTATGCGAACCCGTTCTGAAGTCTCTTTAAGTTTCTGTGGTTGAGTCGTTACTCCCGCCTTTTGAGCTGTCTGCCAAAGCGCAAATTCGCCTATCGTCAAATCTTCCTTTTGGGCAAGTTCCCCATCTTCGGGACTTAGAGTGAAGACAGCAACCTGAGGGGTCAATCCGTTTTTCTCAATGGCCTCTGTGATCCAATCACTGATTTGAATCTCATTAAGTTCCTTAGGCATTTTTTCCGTGCTTTTGTTAGTCAGCGGAGAATATCCAACCACAATCCACTGTTGCTCCGGGTTAATATAGTTCTGATTATAGGCCAGAGTAACTATTTTCTCTAATACTTCGTCAATCGGTTTACCTTTGAAATCATTCTCACCCAGCATTTGTCGAGCATCCTCATTTTGTGTTTTAAATTTCAATAACCGCCCTTGAGAATCCAACGTAAATTGCAAACTAGGATTAATGTCGACCGAGACCAAGGCTACTGCCGTTGGCGCTTGATAGAGATTCCACCCGATAAGAGAGGTTAATACCATAAGGAAAAGTGCGACTATCCCCGCCCAGGCACTTAAGCCCCCAAACCAATCTCTACCAATATCCAGTTCAATCTCTTCGCCCACCTCAGCATTAAGTCGTCTCTTAACCTGACGAAAGGTGCCGTCCATAACTAGAACCCTGTAATGTGTTCCTGACTTTTCTAACACCACGGCTTTCATTTTGCTCATCCCTTCGCCTCCTCTTCCCGCTGAAGAACATATTCTCTTAAATAAACATAGTCATGTTGGTTTGCTATCAGTAAGGCAACCGCCAAAATATATTTTCGTCCCCGTTCCAATACTTTAAGACTAATCTGGGTTTTTAAAGCTAACGCTTGCATAGGGACTTTCCCCTTCCGTTCGACCTGGAGCCACAACTCAGTATCCAATGCTAATTCCCGAGCCGCTCTGAGTAGGGTTTCACGGGAATCCCGGTGTTTTGGAGAAACTGCGACCAAATCTTGAAACGTTAGCTGAAACTCTGACAAAGCCTTGGAATACTGTTGGATCTCTGCAGCCCTCTCACCACTCTGTTCCCGCGCGTAATACTCATCTAACCCAAGATGAATATCGATCCCTCGCCCAATGTCCTCTTGATCGAGAGAAATTGCTTGCCGCAGACGCTGCCTACGATAATAATCAATCAAGCGGCGTTTCATCAAAACTCTAGCATAGGCTAAAAAAGGGACTCCTTTATCTTCTACAAACAGATCTATCGCATTATTAAAAGCAATTAAGGCTTCCGATAATTCGTCATCTCGTCCCCATTCCAGAGTGCGAAAACACACTTGGCTAGATACATGACGAATAAACGTTTGAGATTTTGCTAAGAAATCCTCTCGGGCTTCTGAGTCCTCTTTCAAACGCTGCCACTGCCATTGTTTTTCACATTCCGGCATCTTTTTCCTTCCTCCTAATTTCCTATACGAAATGATTTTTCTCTTTTAAGGGGTCTTGGGGCCCATTCCCTGTAATAACACTTTTATTACAAAGCGTGGTAGAACGGTTTGGCGTTTCCAACGCCAGGGCTCTTTCCACAGACGATACAGCCACTCTAGATGAAGTTCTCGGAGACGTTTAGGTGCACGGATCACGATCCCAGCGAGTGCATCGAAACTTCCGCCTACCCCTATACTTACCGTTGCTAATCCAGGATGTTCAGCAAGCCAATATTCCTGACGAGGTGCACCCAATCCTACGAGTAAGACATCCGGTTGAAACCTTAGGATCTCTTCTAATACACGAGTTTCTTCAGCCAAACTAAAGTATCCGTGATGTCCTTCTAAAATAATTCCGGGGTATTTTTGAACTACCTGTTTTATGGCTTTTTCGACTACGCCGGGTTTCCCTCCTAAAAAGAAGAGCCGCCATTGCTGGTCATTAGCCACAGGGAATATCGACTGGACTAAATCTATCCCGGTTACTCTTTCCTGTACTGGAGTTCCTAATCGCCGGGCGGCCCAAACCACACCAATCCCATCAGCCGTCACAACATCTGCAGAATTAATCAGTCTCTTCAGTCCTTGATTGTAGCCAGATGCATAGATCATTTCAGGATTGGCTGTCACCACTCGAATCTTAATCTGATTTTCAACCGACTCTCGAATTTTCTCCACAGTCTCTGGCATGGAATATGTATCTACGGTAATTCCGAGAATATCAACTCTCATGGTACCTTTCCTTTCTAAGGAAGTTTCGTAACGTCCTATCCTCTGCACTCATTGAGGCAATTCTTCTCGCATGCTCTCTAAGTTAGATTTCCACTTCCTTGGGTCTACTGAGAATGATAAAGTCCAAGGTAAGAAGACCTTACCCGAATAAGATTTCTCATTTCGGATCCAGCCACTAGCCTCGGACCATTTCGGGATATTTTTACGTTTATTAAACCTGTTTTCTGCTCTAAAACTTTCCGTTTAATAATTTGCCAGTGCCTAAGGCCACGCATGAAATAGGATCCTCAGCAATACTCACAGGCAATCCTGTCTCACGAGCCAACCGGATATCGAAACCGTACATTAATGACCCTCCGCCTGTCATGATAATCCCTTTATCAAGAATATCCGACGATAATTCAGGTGGGGTCCGCTCCAATACTTCTTTAACCCCAGCAACAATCGCATCAATGGATTCCTCAAGGGCCACATAACACTCTCGGGAATTGACTTTAATCGTCTTGGGTAAACCCGTAATTAAATCCCGACCTCGCACATCAATGTCCACGCAGGGACGGCCCTCTGAAATAGCTGAGCCAACCGCAATCTTAATTTCTTCAGCCGTACGCTCTCCTATCATGAGATTATGCTCACGTCGGATATAGCGGCTAATTGCCTCATCAAATTTATCTCCACCGACCCGAAGGCTGCGTTTCGCCACTATACCGTTGAGCGAAAGTACTGCAATATCGGTTGTTCCTCCCCCAATATCTACGACCATACTTCCTGTAGGTCCAGAAATATCCAGTCCTGCTCCCAAGGCTGCCGCATAGGGTTCTTCCACTACTTTAACATCTTTAGCACCAGCCTGGTAGGCTGCTTGTTTTACAGCTCTTTGCTCAACTTCTGTTACCCCAGAAGGAATACACACAACAACTCGCGTTCTGTAAAATGGCCAACGCTTCGCGCCTGCTTTTTCGAGAAAGTATTTTAACATTAGTTCTGTAGTCTGATAATCTGCAATGACTCCATCACGCATTGGGCGCACAGCCACAATATTTCCAGGTGTTCGACCAATCATTAATCTCGCTTCTTCACCAACGGCTATTCGCTTATTGTTATTACGGTCGATTGCAATCACCGAAGGCTCGTGTAAGACAATTCCTTTTCCTTTGGCGTACACTAAAACACTGGCTGTCCCCAAATCTATTCCTAAATCTATCCCAAAATCCATTCCAAACATGAGTAGAGATACCCCTTTCGTCCTCTGTAGCTTGTCCATCTGAATAGACTATAAACAAATAGCATAATCTCCCTTTCGGGAGATTCGCTATTATAAGTTAGTACTTCTAAAATTATTCGTGATTAATTTGATAATCCCTTTAGTTATGGCAAGTTTTTTTTAAATTCTTCATGATCCATTTTACTTCACATTATGCTTATAAGCTAGTTTTCTTGATATTTTTTTCTTGTAGCCTCGCCTCCTCGTATATGTCGTTCAGCTTTGTTGGTCTCCAGAATGTGCTTAACTTCCATAGATAACTTCTCGTTTACCAGGGGCAATCTTTCCGTAACATCTTTATGAACCGTACTTTTCGATACTCCGAAGACATCAGCCGTTTGCCGAACGGTCGCACTCGATTCTAATATGTAAGTCCCAATATCGAGCACCCGTTTACGTATATATTCTTGCACGCAGAGCCCTCCTTCGTCCACAAGTGTAGTACATTTATATGCGTGCTCAATCAAAAAAGACATCCGTAAAAGGATGTCCTCTGTTGGTAAATACTGTAGAATAACTACCGCTACCTCGCTTCAAACTATAATACGGCAATCTTTAGTAGCAAAACTCACTGAACTCTGAGCGAACCTTCCTCCTCCAGATAATCTCCACTATATACCCAAACAGCCTCTTAAGTGAAGCGCTATCATTCATGTCAGATGCCTTTTGCAACAGTCTTTCAAATTGGTTCACATCGATCGAGGCATCCTTGATATGGATGGAATAATTAGCACATGAAGCCTTACCAAATCAATAACCTAATCAAAATTATAAACGGTACCAGTTTGCTAACCGATACCTAGAAAACGATTATAATTAAGCTAAATCTCTAGTAAAAAATACTATTCCTACTCTGTCAATATGTCCTTTCAAGTCTTTATGGTTCAAATGCGAGTAATCCACTATATCAAAGAAATATGGCATTGGACTTTCTTCTTCTAAAATGGCATGAAGCCTTGATAACGTTGAAAAGGAAATTTTATTTCCCCAAATCGCAATATCCACATCGGAGCCAGGCTTATAATTTCCCTTTACACGAGAGCCAAAGATTGCCGCCTTTTCGATCTCAGAAAATTGCTTCATAGTTGTGATAATATGGGACAAATCCTCTTCTCGAAGTCCGAAATTCATACCATGCCCTCCAAAGTGGAAAAAAGCTCTTGCAACATCCCATAGTAAGCTGTACGAATAAGCCGTTCTGCTTCAATTGTCAAATTCTCATTATAAGTATGGGCCATGAGATTTCTTTTTTCGAGCGCATCAATCCATACATGCCCATCCTGCAACAACTCTATCTGAAACCCTGTCTGAATAGCCATTCTTGGACTTTTTATGTTAAAACCTTGCTCCTCAAGATAATCCTTCATAGTTTTCCACGCAAGCTCAAAGGTATATTCAAAGCATTGGATCAAACCTTGTTTTTCGAATTTATTGAGTTCAGGTTTTTCGATAAACTCCTTTAATTGCGAAATTGCTTTTCTGAAGTTATCATGTCTTTGCTTCCAACGCACATCATTAGCCATAAGTTTCTCACCTACCTTAATTGAAAATTCTTAGCTAATACTTGATCTCTTTAAAATTCCACCCTTTCATCTTGATTTATTTTATCCTAAATATGGTATATATTCAAGGTTGATATCTGACAGCGTTAGTAGGGACAGGCCCTTAAGCGCACACTTCCTAGGACAACTTCTGGCAAAAATCTTGCACATACTATTTCAATACGATATAGTAAGATTATTGATTGGGTTCGGACGGACATGATACTCCTTAAGAATACCTTTAAATACCGTGGGCGTTTGTATTTTTACGTATTCTTATAAGCTTCCTAATAACCTCTATCGAGGGGTTTTATAGGGATTAGACAGATGACACATAAGAATTCACCTAGTAGGGATAAGTAGCACTAACAAGGTCGGTGTTCCGTCACCTGGCTTGTTAAATGCGTAGCTGTCCCTTTTTATTAGGAGCCCAAAGTGACTAGAATTCACCTTCGAGAAGGCAGAGAGTCAAATTTTTAGCAGGAGGTACTATTTCTTGACCAACGAAAGCAAACTACAAATTATTCCCCTCGGTGGACTCGGGGAAATCGGAAAGAATACAACCGCCATCCGCTATAACAATCAGATCTTGATAATCGATGCGGGTCTAGCGTTTCCTGACGATGATATGTTAGGAGTCGACCTCGTTATCCCAGATTATACTTACCTCATTGAGAACAAAGACCTGATCCTGGGAATCCTAATTACTCATGGTCATGAGGATCATATCGGGGGACTACCCTATTTATTGAGACATTTGAACGTTCCTATTTACGGAACACGTCTTGCAATCGGTTTAATTCAATACAAACTAACTGAAGCTAAATTGGGACAAGTAACCACCCAGGTAATTCAGC
This sequence comes from Desulfosporosinus sp. BICA1-9, assembly GCF_000802135.1. Taxonomy (NCBI): domain Bacteria; kingdom Bacillati; phylum Bacillota; class Clostridia; order Eubacteriales; family Desulfitobacteriaceae; genus Desulfosporosinus; species Desulfosporosinus sp. BICA1-9. The sequence continues at coordinate 41,418 of NZ_JUEE01000049.1, read as the reverse complement.
CCCGAGATACTATAAAACTAGGTTCGTTCAGCGTAGACTTTATAAATGTCAGCCATAGCATCCCTGGCGCTGTTGGTTTGGCTATTCATTCCCCTCTAGGAACCATCGTTCACTCTGGCGATTTTAAACTGGATCATACCCCGGTGAGCGGGGGGGTCCTTGACTTACCAAAGTTTTCAGAACTTGGGGATAACGGAGTTCTTTGCCTGATGTCTGACAGTACGAATGTTGAACGCCCAGGATTTACACAGTCTGAGCGAGTTGTAGGAGAAAACATTGACAAGGCCTTCGCGGATGCTGAGGGGCGCATTATTTTCGCCAGTTTTGCCTCTAATGTCAATCGGCTTCAGCAAGCGATCTCCGCCGCCTTCAAATACCATCGCAAAGTCGCTACTGTCGGTAGAAGCATGATCAATGTTGTTGACATAGCCTCAGAGCTTGGGTATCTCGATGTCCCAGAAGGTACTCTCATTGACGTCGACGAGGCCATGCGTTTACCTGCCGATCAAGTATGCATCCTTACGACAGGTAGTCAGGGCGAGCCGATGGCTGCACTAACCCGCATGGCGGCCCATAGCCATCGTCAGATTTCCATTTATCCAGGAGATACAGTGATTCTATCAGCTTCTCCCATCCCTGGAAATGAAAAAGCAGTCTCTCGCAATATTGATCAGCTCTTCAAGTTAGGGGCCAAAGTCATCTATGAATCCGTCTCGGAGATGCATGTTTCTGGTCACGCCAGCCAAGAAGAGCTTAAACTACTGATCAGCATGGTAAAACCTAAGTACTTTATACCTGTCCACGGAGAATACCGCATGCTTATGAAACATGCTGAACTAGCTGCGCAACTAGGGATTCCACGCGAAAATACGTTTGTTGCCGAGATTGGCAATGTTATCGAGTTTACTCGTCATGGGGCAAGGCTAGCTGATAATGTGATAGCCGGGCGAATTTTTATTGATGGCTTGGGAATCGGGGATATAGGAAATAGTGTTATGAAAGACCGAACGCTCTTATCCCAAGATGGAATCTTGATCATCATTTTGGCACTCAATAGCGCAACTTCCACCATATTAGCGGGACCAGATGTTGTCACTCGTGGTTTTGTCTATGTTCGAGAGTCCAACTTAATGCTCGATGAGGTAAAAGCAATCACTAGACAGACCATAGCTAGAGGTTTTCAGAATGGTATTCGTGAAACACACATTTTACAAAATCACGTTAGGGATGCAGTGAGCAGACAACTTTATAATAAGACCAAGAGGCGTCCCATGATAATTCCGATTTTTCAAGAAGTTTAATAACTCGACGAGACATCGCTTGTACAGAATGAGTCTAATCAATAAATAGAGACCGTTCTGATACTACATACAATAACCGACGGTCTTCCGTCGGTTAATTGTGCTCAGGCCTTTGAATTTCATTCTCATGCCATAGTTCATAATGAAGTTGTGGTTGATCACTAACCCCTTCCGCTCCCGGATACAATCCCACTTGACCTAGCGCATCATGTGCCTCTACCGTTTCCCCTACTTTAACCCGAAGGTTATCTAGTCCGCCGTATGTGACCGACCAACCTTCTCCGCAGTCTAGAGTTACTTTTTGACCAAGTAAAGGATCCAACCCTGAAAAGGTAACTTTTCCTCCTTGCGTAGCCCGAATCACGGTTCCTTCTAATACTGCGTAATCAACACCTGCATGAAAGTGATAATCCCCAAAAGACTCAGAATAATAATTACCGATTCCTCGCAAGACATTTCCATTTACTGGACAAGGTGCATCCTTTAGTCCCCAAACCTTTTCATTATTATTCTCCCCATATACAAGCATTAACTCTTTCTGTGTTTCTTGATCTTCTTGGTTGATATTTGGGCGGTCTTCCGTCTCACTTTGCAATAGTTCGTTTTCTCCTGCAGTTCCTGTATTCGGAACTGCATTGACTGACACGGCTCGAGCTACTTGATTAGTTATTGGCGACCTATTATGGACAGATTCTGACAGTGTACTTCGATATCCTATGTATACAATTAAGCTCCCTATAAGAATGAAAAAGCTCCAAACTAAAACCCCGCTTGTAGAAAGTTTACGATTTTTCAATTGACTCACCTCTATACTAGCCTTGCCCAATAATATTTTTTTAGACAAACCAGTATCCTCAATACTATTGTAGTTAGAAAGTTTACTGCATATAACCTAACTTCATTAGCTTTGTTCCTGGATAATAATGAGCCAGTATTTCCTCCGCATTGCTATTGTTTTTGGCTAAATCGTTGGCTCCCCACTGTGACATTCCCACTGCATGTCCGTTACCATATGTCGTGATTGTCAGGCGATCTGGTTGTACAACCCATTCTAAATCTGTTGACGAGAGTCCCATTAAGGTACGGAGTTGGGTCGTTTGATAGACTCTTCCCAACACTCGTACGCTTTTTACTCTTCCGGCCGACGTTCGACCTATAGTTTGGAAATCCCCTGAAGTAAAAGCTCTCGGTAAATCTTTAATTCCCAGTTTCTTATAAAGTTCCTGAGGTGTCCAGGTCACTGTTTTGACATAACGTTGTGGATCTTCTTCACCCGAACTAACATTTTGCAAATAGTCACGGGATGAATTCCATACTTCTTCCGACCGTTCAGTGGGCTTTCTTCCACTACTACTATGGTAAAGAGCATCGATATATTCCCCTTTTGATACGAGAACCAGCGCACGCGTAGCCACAACAACCTTTTCTAATTTACTCCGATACCTCCAGTAGTTAAGCCATCCCCAATGATTCTTCATCTGAGTATCAGATAACCATACCTGTGTTAGTACCGTCGTATCTACATCATAGTTCGCATCGATTAGTTTATTTTGGCTTAACTTTTTTGCAGCATAGGTCCGGGCTGCAATTGCTTGAGCTTTTAGGGCTTCGACCTCAAATTCGGCAGGCATCTCTGCAGCAACCACGCCTATGAGATAATCCTCAAGTGAGAGTGTTTCAACCCCTCCATTGGGCATCAAAACCCGTATTTGCACATCATTCTCTAATTCCTGCTCTGTTTGCCAACGTACAACACTCCAGGGTATTATAAAAATAATACATAGTGATAGTGCAATGAGCCAAACCCATTCTTTTTTCATAATAGCCCTCCTGCGGTACAAGCATTTGCTTAAATCTATGCAGAAGGATTATGGAATATGGCATACTAGGAATACAAAAAGAACAAGAGTAGAATAATCGAATAATCTACTTCTTGTTCTTTCATTTTACCCCTAATCCGCGCGTGTAATATTGGCTCCCAGGCGCGAGAGCTTCTCCTCCACTTTCTCGTAACCTCGATCAATGTGATGAATCCCTCGAATATCTGTCGTCCCTTCCGCGGTTAAGGCTGCCAGGATTAAGGCGGCTCCTGCCCGCAAGTCTGTCGCCGTAACAGGTGCTGCATTTATGCGCTGAATCCCTTGAACAATGGCGCTCCGACCCTCAATCTTGATATCCGCTCCCATACGTTTTAGCTCATCGACATGCATAAAGCGGTTTTCAAAAACAGTTTCAGTAATTAACCCTGTGCCTCTTGCTCTAGTCAGAAATGCCATAAAGGGAGCCTGAAGATCCGTGGGAAAACCGGGGTGAACCTGAGTTTTAATGTCGACTGAATTGTATATTCCATCTCCCCTTATCCGTATACCGTCTCCTTCTTCCACCATGCGGATTCCTGCTTCCTCCATTTTGGCAATTAAGGGCTTAAGATGATCCGCAATCACATTTTGAACTAAGACGTCTCCTCCAGTTGCCGCTGCTAGGAGCAGAAAACTTCCAGCTTCGATACGATCAGGAATGACTGTATGAGTAGTACCATGGAATTCACGAACCCCTTCTATGTGGATAATACTGGTACCTGCACCACGCACCTTTCCACCCATCTCGTTCAGAAACGTTGCCAAATCGACAATCTCGGGTTCTTGTGCTGCATTCTCAATCAAAGTTGTTCCTTGGGCCATAGAAGCTGCCATCATTATATTTTGAGTAGCTCCCACGCTAGGGTAATCCAGATATATACGAGTACCTTTTAAACCCTTAGTAGAAACATCTAAAAACCCATGATCCATTTTGACCTCTGCCCCTAAAGCCTCTAAACCCTTCAAATGCCAATTTATTGGGCGGGATCCAATGGCACAGCCCCCAGGATGCGAAATACGAACATGACCTTTACGGGCAAGTAGCGGTCCCATAGTAACAATAGACGCTCTCATTTGAGATACAAGGTCGTAGGGTGCCTCAATACAATCTATCTCTTGGGCTTGGATGTAAAGAGTTGAGCCTTTCCGCTCTACCTTTGCACCCAATGCCGATATAACTCGATTCATTATGTTAACATCTAACAAATCTGGAGCGTCATCCAGTTGAATGGGTTCGGCACAGAGTAAACTTGCCGCTATTATTGGAAGGACAGCATTCTTGGCCCCACTCACTGTGATTGTTCCTTCAAGCGGTTTGCCGCCTGTAATTGTGAGCTTACTCAAATTCTGAAGACACCCCCTGTTCAGTACTAGTCAGAAAGTATAACTTTAGTGCAACTTGGCAGCCTCTGGCCGAGACTCGAATTGGATGTTCGAATCTAGAACACAGCTCTGACTCGAACAAAGATGTTCGAGGTTGGAGCGCAGTGATGGCGATTTTAGGGACCATCGCCAAGATGGCAAGGTGCCGTTGGCGAGATGAGATCCCCTTCGCTAAGGCTTGGCGCCAGCCAAGTTTCTTATCTTTATTATTTCCTATTTTGATTATTTTTCCGACTTGTTAATATTCTCTTTGCTAGGCCATTTTTCCTGCTTAATTTCGACTTTTTTCTCCAGCTGGTTCTAGAATTCTTTTAGGAGCGCTGGAATCGCTAAAACAGTCTGTCCATCAGTATTTTGCCCTCGGCTAAGAAGTTGAATATTTATCTTGTCTTGTCCAGCCATGACGCTCGTACCTATATTGCTCTGGTACCCTGCGATCGAAACCATATTATCTAGAAGGAACCATTGAGATGGAAGGGTATTAGATTGACATAAATAGCCTGAAATATCGATCGCCTCAGGAATCCGTTCATCCAAATAGATTTTTACACCTTCTTTAGCAAGAATCGGAGAGATCGTCGTATACCAAGTATATAACATTCTTTCTTCAGTTTTATCAATAACCCGATGTCCAGTTAGCGTCGCCGCGCTATTCCCACGTTTTGTCAGCTGTTCTTCATGAGACCATTTCCAATCTGGCATCGGACGTTGTGTCCATAGTTCAATGGGTATTGTTCCATCCTCAGACCAGAGTATGATACTAACCTCGGCTTCCTGTGCCTGCACCATTCCGTTATTAAGTAACAAAGGTGCTGCTGTAGTTGATGAATGTACTGGCTGATTGCTTTGCAAGACTCCCTCAATAACCCAAGACTTAAATCCGATAAGCATAAGGCAACCTATTACTATTAATAATACACCTTTTCTGGCTAAATGGAATTGCGGCAGTGTTAAACCCATAAACATCTGAGGCCTCTTTCTCATACTATAAGCTTAACTTTAGTTTTACCAAATAGTGAGAAAGCTAACATACCCTGAGTTTATTTTTTTCTTTAGTGAAAGCCTGAGTTTAATAACACGATTTTGCTGGTGCCAAGCTCTAGCAAGACCCCTAGCATAAACAAGAAAAGGGCCCAAATTAGGGACCCTTTTCTTGTTTATGCAGTTAGGCTACTAAAGAGATCTAGTAAAGAATCTACTTCAGCGTACTTTGTTTATTTATTGTCACTAGAGGCACTAATTCGGGCAGCGGCTCGACGCAAAGCATACTCCGCGCGACGTACGTCGATTTCATTGTTCCGCGCCGCCAAGCGCTTCACAGCTCGCTCTTTGGCCTCTACAGCACGAGTGAGATCAATTGCTTCAGCCAGTTCAGCCGTATCCGCAAGGACTGTCGCTGTGTTATCAACGACTTCAACAAACCCGCCCGTAATTGCAGCACGTTTGATGTCACCGTTTTTTGTGTAGCGTATGACGCCGACATCCAGTCCCGCGATTAAAGCTGAGTGATTCGGTAAAATCCCTAATTCACCTGCTCCACCGGGAAGAACAACAAACTCAACATCTTCTTTCAAGACGTTCCCTTCAGGAGAGACTATTTGGAGTGAGAATGTTCCTGCCATGGATTATTCCCCCAATGTCTTGGCTTTTTCGATCACTTCTTCGATCGGTCCAACCATAAGGAAGGCGGCCTCAGACAAGTGATCGTATTTTCCATCCGCAATTTCTTTAAAGCCACGAATCGTTTCTTTCAAGGGCACATATTTTCCAGGCGAACCCGTGAATGCTTCTGCTACATGGAACGGTTGGGACAAGAAACGTTGAATCTTACGAGCTCGGAATACAATCAGTTTTTCCTCTTCAGACAGCTCATCCATACCCAGAATAGCAATAATATCTTGCAACTCTTTATATTTTTGGAGGATTTGCTGAACACGTCTCGCCACAGTATAATGTTCTTCTCCTAACACTAAAGGAGAAAGAATCCGTGATGAAGAATCCAAGGGGTCCACTGCTGGGTAAATCCCGATTTCAGCAATTGAACGGGACAAAACTGTCGTGGCGTCCAAATGCGCAAAGGCTGTAGCTGGAGCGGGGTCTGTCAAGTCATCCGCTGGCACATAGATTGCTTGTACCGAAGTGATCGATCCTTTGCGAGTGGACGTAATCCGCTCTTGGAGTTGACCCATTTCCGTAGCCAAGGTCGGCTGATATCCAACCGCCGATGGCATCCGACCGAGCAAGGCCGAAACCTCAGAACCTGCTTGTGTGAATCGGAAAATGTTGTCAATAAAGAGCAGTACGTCTTGGCCTTGCTCATCGCGGAAGTACTCCGCCATGGTTAGTCCCGTTAAGCCTACACGAAGACGAGCACCCGGAGGCTCGTTCATTTGACCGAACACCATCGCCGTTTTGTCAATAACGCCGGACTCTTTCATTTCGTTCCAAAGGTCGTTTCCTTCACGAGTACGTTCACCTACACCAGCAAAGACGGAAAGCCCACCATGTTCTTTAGCAATATTATTGATCAATTCCATGATGAGTACTGTCTTGCCTACTCCGGCACCCCCGAAGAGTCCAATTTTTCCACCCTTAGAGTACGGAGCGAGTAAGTCAATGACCTTAATTCCAGTTTCCAAAATCCGTGTCGAAGGCTCTTGATCCGCAAAGGCTGGAGCTGGTCGATGAATCGGATAATGGGTGTCGGAGGTGACTTCTCCTCCGTTGTCAATAGGCAAACCTAAGACACTAACCATGCGCCCAAGCGTTGCTGTGCCCACAGGTACCGTAATGGGTGCCCCAGTGTCGACTGCATCAATACCCCGTTGCAAGCCATCCGTAGAGGACATTGCAACAGTACGTACCGTATTATTTCCAAGATGTTGAGCGACCTCTAAGGTTATGTTAAGGTTCTGCTCAGGAACCTTAATCTGAATTGCGCTATATATTGCCGGCAGTTGGTCGGGCTTAAACTCAACGTCAACTACCGCTCCCAAAACTTGCAAAACCTTGCCGATATTCACAGGCGCGAAACCTCCTTTTTGGGTATTTCCGGCAGCTTATTCTAAGGAAGCTGCTCCCGAGACGATTTCGGATATTTCTGTCGTGATCGCTGCTTGTCGGGCTCTGTTCATCGCCAGCGACAGCTTATCAATCATAGTCTTGGCATTATCCGTAGCCGAACTCATTGCCGTCATTCGAGCCCCTTGCTCACTCGCTTTTCCTTCTAAGATCGTCCGAAAGATCTGCGTTTCAATATACTTCGGCAACAGACTGTTTAGAATGTCTTCAGCAGACGGTTCAAAAATGTACTGTTTGCCTTGTTTCCCTTCAGGTTGTTCGATCGGAAGGATTTTGATTTGCGAGGGCCTCTGGGTCATCGCTGAGACGAATTCGGTATATAGGATATACACCTCATCTGCTTCGCCCTGCTCATAAAGGCGAACCACTTCCTGGGCAATCTCTTTGGCTTGGTTATAACTCGGGTTATCCCCGAGTTTCGTATACTCAGCCAAAAACTCAATTTTACCGCGTCGGAAGAAATCTCGACCTTTGCGGCCTACAGTCACCAACTTAACCGGCTGCTGTGATTCAGAAATCAGCCCACTAGTCTTGCGTATGAGGTTCGCATTGTACCCTCCGCAAAGACCACCGTCCGATGTTATTAGCACATAAACTACCTTTTGCACTGGCCTTTTTTTCAAGAGCGGATGAAGGACATCCACTGGAGCCTGTGCAAGGCGTTCTAAGACCCCTTGCAATTGGCGAGCATAGGGGCGGGCAGCGTTAAGTTTTAGTTGGGCTTTTCTGAGTTTGGCCGCGGAAACCATTTTCATCGCCTTTGTGATCTGCTGCATATTGCGAACACTGCGAATCCGACGACGAATATCTTGTGTTCCTGCCACCTCATTCACCTACTCCTTTTTATTCTAGGCCAAAAACCCCTGCTTGAACTCATTAATCGCTTTTTCAAGCTCGGCGATCATTTCCTTAGAGAGTGCCTTCTCAGTTCGAATCTTCTCCATCAGGTCAGCCTTCACGGAGCGCATGAAGCGCAGGTATTCTTCTTCAAATTTCCCGATCTTATCTACGTCAATTTCGTCGATAAAGCCTTTAACTGCCGCGTAGATTACTACAACTTCTTCTTCAACAGGGCAAGGTGAATACTGACCCTGCTTAAGAATTTCCAGTGTCCTCTGACCACGCGTGAGTCGCATTTGGGTGACTTTATCCAAGTCCGATCCAAACTGAGCAAAGGCTGCCAACTCACGATATGAAGCGAGATCCAAACGAAGTTGTCCTGCGACTTGCTTCATCGCTTTGATTTGTGCGGAACCCCCTACCCGTGAGACGGAAATACCAACATTAATTGCAGGCCGGAAGCCAGCGTTGAAGAGGTCAGCTTCGAGGAAGATCTGACCATCTGTGATGGAAATCACATTCGTAGGAATATAGGCTGACATGTCACCCGCTTGAGTCTCAATCACTGGGAGCGCAGTCATCGACCCGCCACCAAGTTCATCCGACAGCTTCGCTGCTCGCTCCAATAAGCGAGAGTGCAGATAGAAAACGTCTCCAGGATATGCTTCACGTCCGGGTGGGCGTTTTAGAAGCAGGGATAGTTCACGATATGCCACCGCTTGTTTAGAAAGGTCATCGTAAACAATCAAGACATGTTTGCCATTATACATGAACTCCTCGCCCATTGCACAGCCAGCATAAGGAGCAATAAAGAGCATCGGTGCAGGTTCAGATGCAGTAGCTGCTACCACAATGGTAAACTTCATGGCATCGTGGTCTTCTAGCGTCTTAACAACGCTGGCAACTGTCGATGCTTTTTGTCCGACTGCGACATAAACACAAATCATGTCTTGCCCTTTTTGGTTGATAATGGTATCGATGGCCACTGCGGTTTTACCAGTTTGACGGTCACCAATGATCAACTCACGCTGACCGCGACCAATAGGTACCATAGCATCAATTGATTTCAGACCCGTTTGCACAGGTTCATGGACGGATTTTCGAGATACAACGCCGGAGGCTATGGATTCAATCGGACGAAACTTACTTGTCACGATTTCTCCTTTGCCATCAATGGGTTGTCCTAGTGCATTAACGACTCGACCAATCAAAGCCTCGCCCACTGGGACTTCCACGATCCGACCAGTCCTCTTGACTTGATCTCCTTCTTTAATTCCTAAGAAAGAGCCAAGAATAACGCAACCGATATTGTCTTCTTCAAGGTTCATCGCCATACCGTAAACGCTGTTTGGAAACTCTAAGAGTTCACCAGCCATGGCCTTTTCTAAGCCATAAACGCGGGCAATTCCGTCTCCAACTTGGATAACGGTTCCCACATCGACGATATCGACAGACGTCTCATAGTTCTCGATTTGTTGTTTGATAATAGAACTTATTTCTTCTGGACGCAAGTTCATCCTGTTATTTCACCCCTACTTCCTGAGGTTTCTCTGAGTTTCTACGTAACTCCACACGCATTCGGTTCAAAGCATGGGCAATGGTGCCATCCATCACGCGATCTCCGACCTGCACAAGAATCCCACCAATGAGTTCAGCTCTAACCTCGCTGATGATGCGGACGTCTTTCCCTGTCATTCGCTTAATGGACTTCTTGAGATCGTCAAGCTGAGTAGTACTCAGTTCTATGGCGCTGGCTACTTTCGCTTCCACAACTTGGCGCGCTTCATCCGCCAGTCGAGAAAACTCACGTTGAATGAGCGGTAAGAGATTCTCCCTTTTCCGATCAATCAACAAGTAAAAGAAACGACGCGTTACTTCGCCAAAATCTTCTCCCAATAACTTTTCCATAATCGACTTCTTGACGCTGAGCGAAATATGCGGATGAAGCAATACCCCTTTAACCTCTGCATTTTCTTCAACGAGCTTTGTAAGTTCTCGCAGATCGCTATCAATCGAATCCAGGGACGTCTCGGAGGCGATTTCAAACAAGGCTTGGGAGTACCTTCGAGCAAGTGATCCATTTATCATTGCATTTCCCCTACTTCTTGAATGAATTGTTCAATGAGCTCTCCTTGACCCTTCATGTCAAGCTTCTGACGAATGATTTTCTCAGCAACTAAGACTGACATATCGGCGACTTGAGCTTTAACCTCAGAGATCGCCCGATCACGTTCGCGTTCAATATCCACAAGGGCAGATTTCTTGATCTTTTCAGCTTCTACATGAGAAGCAGTTAAAATTTCTTTCGCACGGTCTTCGCTAACTTTTGTTGCCTTAGCGATCACTTCCTGAGCTTCCTGGCGAGCCTTACGCATTTCTTCTTGATACTCGCGTTTTATTTTCTCAGCCTGTTGACGTTCATTTTCTGCCGAAGCAAGCATGTTTTCAATGTTTGTCCGCCGTTCTTCCATCATTTTCATCAGCGGTTTCCATGCTAATTTACTAAGGAAATAAACGAGCAACAGGAAAGATAAGACCGTAGCCACTACCGTATAGTCAAATTGAATAGGATTCCCACCCAATGGTCTACCCCCCTCTCGAGTCTGTTGACGTCGGGATGATTTTTTTCAAGGGGGAACTCTCGTTCCCCCTTGAATTAAGTTGGGCCTTATTCCTAAGCCCAGCGCACGAACTTACTTTGTGAACATGAGCAACAGGGCAACAACCCAGGTAAGGAGCGGCAAAGCCTCGATCAAACCGACACCAATAAACATCGTAGCTTGTAATGTTGATTTAGCCTCTGGCTGGCGAGCAATGCCCTCAACCGTTTTACTAATAACATTACCATTACCAATTGATGCACCAAGAGCTGCTAATCCAGCAGCGATCCCTGCACCAAGTGCAGCAGCAGCAGATACGTCCATGGGATTTCCTCCTTTCTTGTTTCCAAAAATTAATAAGTATTATTCCCTCAGTGAGTGTCAAGCATCACTGAAATCTAACTCGGAGCGCAGTGCTTAATGGGATTCTGTGACAGCCTGCGATACGTAGGCTGTAGTCAGTACTACAAACACATAAGATTGAATGGCTCCCACGAAAATACTAAAGGCCAGCCAAATTGTGGTTGGCAAAATCCCAGGCAGAACCCAGATACCAGGAAGCATTAGTATAACTCCAAGTAGAATTTCACCAGCAAAGATGTTCCCGAAAAGACGGAAGGCCAGTGTCATCGGCTTGGATAGTAAGTCAATCGCATGAATGATCGCGAATACTGGATGTGGCTCCAAAAAGTGATGGAAATAACCTGCACCTTTAGTCTTAATACCTAAAAAGACAACTAAGAAAATGGTTAACAAAGCTAAAGCCATTGTAGTGTTGATATCTGCGGTAGGCGACATCATGGATGGACTATCAAAAATATGACCTAACTGGGCAAAATGAACATTGTGTAATAGACCGAACGTGAAGTTGGGAATAAGGCCAAGCATATTGGAAAAGAAAACAAACATGAACAACGTCACCAAATAGCTTAGCAACGGACGACCCTTTTCATAGTCCATATTGTCAGATATAATGCTACGAACAAAATCTACAATATATTCCAAGACGTTTTGCATTTTACCAGGTTTACCACTGGTTAAATTGCGAACCCCCAGATAACAGAACAAAATTACAAGGGCCATCGCAATCCAAGTCATGATCAGAGTTTTTCCATGAAAGGTCATACTACCCAAATGCCACAAAACTGTTTCATGCACTTCTTTTATCACCCCTTTCTTCATTAATTTTATTTATTGCCACAATGATAAAGGATATTGTCACCCCTGTAACAATCCCTATTGCTAGGCTGAAAAGCCAGTCCCTCTGAAAACGAGCAACGGCTACAACAACCAGAGTAACCATCCCTAAGCGAGCGATTAGATTGCTGCGCATCCGCCTAAGTGCTATACGGATTTCTAAGTCTGAGATGCGTAATGTTTCATGATGAAACCATAAAGTATAGCCGAATCCAACCCAATATCCCAGCAGGCTGCCTAGAAAAGACTGCTGACCTGTTACGGCTATCACAAGCAACACGCTAGCGGTACCACTAAATAATGCTATAAAGCTACTCTTTATCATCTGATGCTCCAAACCTTTTTAAAATGACAACCAGGTAGCTCCCTCCGAGTCCAAGTCCTAACAACATTAATAGGATCATTAACCACGGCTCAGTCCCCCAGCGGGTATCTAGATAACGACCTAGGAAAAATCCTCCAAGTACCAAACCAGCCAGGGACGTTGATATATTTGAGCCCACTGCAACCGCTTTCTGCCACGTTTTTGGGTTTTTAGCCATATTCACTTCGATCCTAACTTATATATGTAAACCAAGCGTTACACATTTTTACAATTCACGCTATATTTTATATATTAGCACACTTTGGTAATACTTTGTGCTTTTTTTTACAGCATTGAAGAATTTTATGTCCACCCTCCTCCATGGTCTCCAATAATTTTGGCAATTCGGCTTGCTGCACAACCGTCGCCATAGGGATTACTCGCCATTGCCATCCTCTGATAGGCTGCTTGGTCACTCAGAAGACGCTTCAGCTCTAAATTGACACTTTCGTACTCCGTACCCACGAGGGATACCGTCCCCGCTTCCACTGCTTCAGGTCGTTCTGTTGTGTCACGGACCACAAGTACGGGGATACCCAGCGACGGGGCCTCTTCTTGAATTCCTCCCGAGTCTGTTAAAATTAAGTTCGATCGTGCCATCAGGTTTACAAAGGGCTCATAATCCATCGGCTCTACAAGATTGACTCGTGGATGAGACCCCAATACCTCAGTGACCACTTTCCGCACTAAGGGGTTTTTATGGACAGGAAAAAGCACGTGTGTATCCGGATATGAATCCAGTGTGTTCCGCAAAGCCTGATAAATCTGACGCATTGGTTCACCGAGATTTTCCCGGCGATGGGTTGTAACGAGAATGATTCGAGTTTTTTCCCGTTTCAGCAGCACTTCAATGGTAGGGTCAAGAAAATTGTACTTCGGTTTTACAGTCGCTAGCAAAGCGTCAATAACAGTATTTCCGGTTACAAAGACCTTTTCAGGTGCTATTCCTTCGAGTAGAAGATTTTTTTCTGCTGTTTTTGTAGGGGCGAAATGGTAATCTGCCAGAACGCTTGCTAGTTTTCGATTCATCTCCTCTGGAAACGGTGAATACTTATTTCCTGTCCGTAGACCGGCTTCAACATGACCTACTGGGATCTGTGCATAAAAAGCAGCAAGGGCCGCCACAAAAGTAGTGGTTGTGTCTCCATGTACCAGCACCAGATCTGGGAGTTCCCGCTCAAAAACCTCTTTAAGACCAATAAGAGCTCGGGTTGTGATTTCTGTTAATGTTTGCCCCTGCCTCATGAGGTCCAGATCAAAATCAGGGACGATCTTAAATAATTGAAGAACCTGATCTAACATCTCACGGTGCTGAGCAGTCACAATAACCCGACAGATAATTTTATCCTTCTGCCGAAGCGCCTGGATCACTGGGGCCATTTTTATGGCTTCGGGACGTGTTCCAAACACAACCATCACTTTTTTCCGCTTAATCACTCTTATGCTCCCTTCGCTTAAAGTCAATCTAATATCCGATGGCTAAACGCCTTGACTAGCCGGCCTTAGCCCTCAGGAAAGTTCAACAAGACTTTAGATGGAGTAGAACTCCTAGAAAACTTATCTCATGTGGTATAAAAAGTGTGTGTAGAAAAGAACGTCATACTACTCTATAGAATATCTTCCCCATATTGAACCAATTTCAGTCCTGCTTCTTCGGCCATTTTGACTGCAAGCTGATCTGGATAAGAATGCGTATAGATCACTCGCTTTATCCCTGCATTAATTAATAATTTTGTGCACAGCACGCAAGGCTGATGAGTGGTATAGAGATCTGCTCCAGTAATAGCGACCCCATGCTTTGCTGCTTGTACCAAAGCATTTTGCTCGGCATGCACAGCACGGCAGATCTCATGGCGCTCCCCCGAAGGAACGCCTAAGCTCTGCCGTAAACAACCGACTTCATCACAATGTTGGAGTCCCGAAGGACTCCCATTATAACCTGTACTTAAAATTTGCTTATCCTTTACCATGACAGCCCCTACTTGGCGGCGCAAGCAAGTTGAGCGCCCAGCTACCACTAAGGCCATCTGCATAAAATAACTATCCCAGCTAGGTCGCTTTTCTTGTGCCATCATTTCGTGCCAAATAGCCGGTCCCCTGCATCCCCGAGACCCGGAACAATATAGCCATGGTCATTCAACCGTTCATCCACAGCTGCGACAAAAATATCTACATCTGCATGGGCATTTTGCACGGCACGAATTCCTTCTGGAGCTGCGATCAGGCACATTAATTTTATATTCTTTGCGCCACGATCTTTTAAAAACGTGATTGCTGCAGCCGCTGAGCCACCCGTTGCCAACATAGGATCAATCACGATAAGATCGCGTTCTGCGATGTCAGGTGGTAACTTGCAATAGTATTCCACAGGCATTAGAGTCTCAGGATCTCGATAAAGACCGACATGCCCAACCTTTGCAGCAGGAATTAAACGGAGCATTCCATCGACCATCCCTAACCCGGCACGCAGGATTGGAACCAATCCTACTTTTCGACCAGCCAGCACTTTGCTTTTTGCGATTGAGACAGGTGTCTTTACCTCTATTTCCTGAAGTGGGAAATCACGGGTAACCTCATAGGCCATTAACATCGCGACTTCCTCTACCAGTTCTCTAAATTCCTTCGAACCTGTTTTCTCGTCACGAATAAGGGACAGTTTATGTTGAATCAGAGGATGATCAAGTACTTGAAGCTTCGCCATCATTTCGGCTCTCCTAATCTAAATTAGTATATAAGGGAAACTCAGCGCATAGAGAACTGACGATTTCCCGTGCTTTTTTCAGTTTATCAGGTTCATGGTGGGAGGTCAAGGCAAGGTCCATGGCTTCTGCTATCCGCACCATCGCGTCCGTATTCATACCGCGCGTTGTGACCGCAGGGGTTCCAAGCCGAATTCCACTAGTGACAAAAGGACTCGCGGTGTCAAAAGGAATCGTGTTTTTGTTTACAGTAATACCTACTTCATGAAGGATATTTTCTGCTTCCTTACCTGTTAACTGTTTGGTCCGTACATCAACGAGCATCACATGGTTATCTGTTCCTCCGGAAACAAGGCGGAATCCTCGATCTGTTAAGGCTTGAGCCAATGCGTTCGCATTATCTATAATACTCTTTTGGTAGGTTTTGAATTCTGGCTGAAGAGCTTCCCCAAAAGCCACCGCTTTAGCCGCAATGACATGCATCAACGGCCCACCCTGAATGCCTGGAAAAATTGCCTTATCAATAGCTTGGGCATACTCAGCTTTACAGAGAATTAAGCCACCACGCGGCCCTCTCAACGTCTTATGGGTAGTGGAAGTCACAAAATCAGCATAGGGCACGGGTGATGGATGTAATCCTGCAGCCACAAGCCCAGCAAAGTGCGCCATATCCACCATTAAATAGGCTCCCACTTCATCCGCAATTTCACGCATTACGCCAAAGTCTATGATTCTAGGATAGGCACTTGCTCCAGCAACAATCATCTTCGGTTTGTGTTCATGAGCTAATTTTCGAACCTCATCATAATCAATTCGCTCTGTTTCTGGGTCGACTCCGTAAGGAACAAAATTAAAATATACTCCTGAAATATTGACCGGACTACCATGGGTTAAGTGTCCACCATGAGATAAGTTCATGCCGAGGACCGTATCTCCTGGTTTCAAATAGGCGAAATAGACTGCCATATTGGCCTGGGATCCAGAATGCGGCTGTACATTAGCATGTTCAGCACCAAAAATTTTCTTAACGCGTTCACGAGCTAAGTTTTCGACAACATCAACATACTCACATCCACCATAATACCGTTTTCCTGGATATCCTTCGGCATACTTGTTCGTTAGAACAGATCCTTGGGTTGCCATCACTGCCCGGCTAACGAAGTTTTCGGAGGCTATTAACTCGATAGTATTGGTTTGACGTTTCTCTTCTTGCGAAATTACTTCTGCAACCTCGGGGTCTTGAGATTCCAGCCACTGATGAATATAATCCATTTTTATTCACTCCTACTATTATTATTTGCTTTCATCATATACCGCCCGTGGTCCGCCGATGAGGCGGGGGCGGGTGCGTGCTAGGGTCAAATGCGCTTGGCCTAGTTCTTTTACGTGTATGCGAATGGGTATTACCACGGGTCGTAAGTGCATGCCTATAAATGTATCTCCTACATCAATTCCAGCATGCCCCTGGATTCGTTCGATCATAACCGGAGACAAAAATTTTTCCCAAGCTTTGACTGTCATTGCTCCTCCAGCATGCAGGGAGGGAAGCACTGTTACCTCTTCTAACCCATAATGATTTACGCAGGCTTCTTCTACGACTAAGGCCCGATTTAGATGTTCACATCCCTGAACCGCTAGAAAAATCCCCTGCTGGTTAACTCGTTCCAGCAAAGGGGGAAGCAATACTTCAGCAATTTCCAAACTGCTTCCCTGTCCAATTCGGTGACCCATTACTTCACTCGTGCTACACCCTATAACAAGAATTTGCTGTGAACGCAAATTTGCTTTTTGGAAAAAGGCATCCAGTATGCTTTCCCATACTTTAGCTAATTCTTCAGACAAACCAGCAACGAAATTATCCATGTGAAAAGATTCCTCCCCGTAGGCCGTCAGATTATCTCTCCCCGTTCAATGTCACAAATTAAATCCACTCGGTTAGCATGTCTGCCGCCAGAAAACTCTGTTTTCAAAAAAATATCCACAATGTCCAGGGCGAGTCCGACGCCGATTACTCTGGCACCCATTGCTAAGATATTGGCATTATTATGTTCTCTAACCATTCGAGCGGAAAATGTCTCTGAGCAGACAGCTGAACGAATTCCTGGAATTTTATTGGCGGCCATAGAAATCCCCTGCCCCGTGCCGCAGATTAAAATCCCTAGGTCTGCCTCCCCTTTTGTGATAGCATAGCCTACTGCACACCCATACTTTGGATAATCTACGGATTCGGTCGAGTAGGTTCCAAAATCGTGTACTTCTAATCCCTGATTTTTCAAATGCTTGCTTATGGCTTCCTTAAGTTCGTAACCGCCGTGATCTGCTCCCAGCGCAACTCTCACACTCATTCCCCCTCCTTGTCCTATTTTCCATTTCTACATATAGTTGCAAAATTCCTGCAATATCACAGAATAAAGCGACGTATTACGCCGCTAGTGTAGACATTTTTCGACAAACTTATGCTATTTTCTGGGGAATCTAGCCCTCTAACCTCAACTTCTCTTTTAGTTCACTCAGTAATTCACTAATTTCCTTTGCCGTCTGACGATAAACATTAAGAGAGCCCATCCAAGGATCCAAAATATCCTTTTGGGAATCTCCCCAATTACCTAAGCACCGGGTCTTAGTCTCATATTGAGGAAAAAGACGCTTTAAACTTTCCTCTTGGGCTTGGGTCATTGGAATAACCCAGTCTGCATCCGCCATTAGCTCCTCAGTAATTCGTCTTGCGCGGTGCTGTGAAAGGTCTTGGTTCTGTTCTTTAAGAATCTCTAGGGCATGGGCATTGATTTCTTCCCCTTCCCAGGCTGACATTCCTGCCGAACTTATTTGAACCATGTCCCCAAACATATCTCGTGCTAATCCCTCAGCCATTGGGCTTCTGCAGGTATTTCCTGTACAAATAAATAAAAGTTTAAAACCCATCAGACCATCCCCACTCCCTTAGAAGAACAATTTAACTCCGATCAGCAATAATGCCAACCCGCCGAGCAATTCCGCCTTATCTCCTAGGCGTGTTCCTATCATTCGTCCCAAAACTAAGCCAATTCCAGTCATTAACCCCGCAATCAAACCCATTATTATAACGGTTATATAAATGTCCGTTCTAATTGTTCCTAACGAAACCCCAACACTAAGGGCATCTAAACTTACACTAGCAGCCAATACATAGATACCCCATCCACTTAAAGAACTGTTGCTGGATAACTTGGTATGAAAAAGAACCTTCCTGGCTTCCCCAAATGAAAAATGCTCCTCGCTCGGACGGTAAACCTTATAAATCATTCTCCCGCCCAATCCAATCAGGACTAATGCGCCCATCAGATTTGCATAACGACCAAGAATAGTTCCTAACGCTTGGCCAAGGATCATCCCACAAAGAGGCATGAAGACATGGAAAAAAGCGACCACTAACGACAAGTGGACGATCATACGCTTCCGAATTCCCGCCAGCCCAATCGCTAGAGACAATGAAAACGCGTCTGCTCCCAAGGCAATTGCTACTGCCACAACCCACGTTAAATTCATACCCTTCCCTCCGTTCCCTCTATGTATATGCAAGGGAAAGGGTTTTATTAGATGAATGATGTTTAGATATATTCAATCCGATGGCCTGATGCTTTTTGTAAGCGGTTCATAATAGCCGCTCCAAGGCCTCCCTCTTCGATTCCTTCAGCTAAGATTATGTCCACTCCTCTTTCATCGCATAATCTTAATCCCTCAAACAAGTTACTGGCAACTTCTTCCGATCGATGCTTAGATCCCAACACAAACAAAAGATCCGGTAAACGGCTATGTAAAAAGGGTGCACTTTCAAGCGTGCAAAGAACTCCTACTTTTTTTAAGCGAGCATGTCCTTTTTGAATTTCTTGCCCCATCCGCTGTATGACACGCTCTTGAAGGCCGACCATTACAATCATATCTCCTTGGGGAGCATAGTGCCTATATTTCATACCCGGTGCTTTAGGAACCCGATTATCCGTCAGAGTATTCATTCGAACCTCACCTAAGATCTCTTCCAACATTTCCTTGGAAATACCACCTGGGCGTAGGATGGTGGGTACCCCTCCAGTGACATCGAGGACCGTTGATTCAACCCCTACTTGACAGGCCCCAGCGTCTAGAATCAGCGGTATTTTGCCTTTCATATCGCGCCAGACATGGCTGCCGCTCGTCGGACTAGGCTTGCCTGAAAGGTTAGCGCTTGGCGCAGCAATGGGAAGGCCGGTTTCTTCGATTAGGCCAAGGGCTACCGGGTGACTGGGCATACGGACCGCTACGTTCGCTAACCCAGCAGTGACAACATCGGGAACCAAAGCGGTTTTGGGCAAAACTAAAGTTAGTGGACCCGGCCAAAAATGTTGAACGCATAGTTCAGCTTCTGGGGTCCATCTTTCAACCAGCTTGTTTGCCATAGCACGATTGCTAACATGCACAATCAAAGGGTTATCTTGTGGCCGTCCTTTTACCCAGAAAATCTTTTCGCAGGCTAGGGCATCCAGCGCACTGGCCCCTAACCCATAGACCGTTTCAGTAGGAAAAGCTACCAGTTCTCCCGAACGCAGCCATTCTGACCCTTCTCTTAACAATTCGACTTCTGGGTGGATTCTATCTATATAACTCCGTTTTGTTAGCATCTTTGTCACCTCGCTATGATCACCCGGTCTCTCCCTGCCAGATCCGGGAAAACCTGTGTTTCAAAACCCCTCATCTGGAAAAGCCTACAAACCGCCTCCGCTTGATCACAACCAATTTCCATTAGCAGCATCCCCTGAGGATTTAGTATAGATCGCACATTTTCTGCCAGACGGCGATAATAATCTAAACCATCTTGTCCTCCTAAAAAGGCCATGGATGGTTCTCTGAAAATCTCCGGATCACACTGCTTATACTCCTCCTTAGAAACATAGGGAGGATTCGTAATAATATAATCCCAAAGTTGACCCAAAATAGGTTCCAAAAAGTCCCCCTGACGCCATTGCACCGAGACACCCAAACTCTGAGAATTCTGTCGCGCCACTTCCAGTGCGTCAGACGAAAGATCAGTTCCAACCACTTCTGCTTTAGGATAATAATGCGCCATCGAAATAGCAAGAGCCCCGCTTCCAGTACAAAGATCCGCAACCTTGATCTTTCTTTCTTGCCGCTCGTCTTCTTCCTGTCTTACAACCTCGAGCCACTTCTCGACTAAAATCTCACTGTCCGCACGCGGGATTAGAACCCGTTCATCGACGTAGAAAGAAAGCCCCATAAACTCCTGCCGCTTTAAGATGTACTGGAGAGGTTCGTTCCCGGCGCGACGGATAATACCCCCCCGAAAATCTGCCTCCTCTAACTCAGACAAATTTCGGTCCCCGTCCAGATAGAGTTGGGGTCGGGAAACATTTAAAACCCAGGCCAACAACATGTCTGCATCAAAGCGAGCATTTGTAATCCCTTTTTCTGTGAGCCGCGCTTCGCCCCAACGCAGACTGTCAATTACCTTCACCAGCAAAAGCCCCCATACTCGAAGTTCGAGATTCGAAGTTCGAGGTTCGTTCATTAAGTCCTTAGATAAGTTCCGCTTACTTTAGATGACATAAGATTTTGATCTAAAGCAAGTTTTCCATTACTGAATCTCAGCCTTAAGTCGTTCAGCTTGATCCGACGAATTCAAGGCTTGGATAATTTCATCCAGATCACCTGTTAAGATTGTCTCCAAGCGATGTAAGGTAAGGCCTATGCGATGGTCTGTAACCCGTCCTTGTGGGAAGTTAAACGTTCTGATCCGCTCGCTCCGATCTCCTGTGCCTACTTGGCTTCGGCGTTCAGAAGCCTGTTCACCGCTCGCCTCTTCTTGAGCTTTCTCTAGTATTCTAGCCCGTAAGACGCGTAACGCTTTCTCTTTATTCTTAAGTTGGGATTTTTCATCTTGGCAAGAGGCAATAATCCCTGTCGGTAGATGGGTAACTCGTACCGCTGATTGGGTGGTATTCACGCACTGTCCACCCGGTCCACTAGAACAATAGACATCGATGCGCAGGTCATTGGGATTAATGGATACTTCCACTTCTTCTGCTTCGGGAAGAACTGCAACCGTCGCCGTAGAGGTATGAATCCTGCCTTGCGACTCCGTTGCAGGGATCCGTTGAACGCGGTGCACACCACTCTCAAACTTTAATTTGCTATAGGCACCATGCCCTTCCATAAGCACAATGATTTCCTTATAACCACCCGCATCTGAATAGCTGGCACTTAGAACTTCCGTTTTCCAGCCCTGAGCTTCTGCATATCGAGTATACATTCTATAGAGATCTCCGGCAAACAAGGATGCTTCATCCCCTCCTGCGCCTGCTCTAATTTCCATGATGACGTTCTTCTCATCTAAGGGATCTTTGGGTAAAAGTAGGACACGGATCTGTTCTTCTAGTTCCTGTATTTGGCTCTGCAATTGACCTCTCTCTTGCTCCGCCATTTCTCGCATTTCAGAGTCTAATTTTTCTTGAAGAATAGTTTCCGTTTCCTCAAGCTCACGCTTTACTCCTTGGTATTCCCTAAAGGCTGTGACGAGATTTGTCATGCCGGCCTGTGCCTTAGCATATTTTTGCCACTCACTCTGATTCTTTATAATCTCCGGATCACTCAGAAGTTCCGTCAATTCATCATATTTTCGTTCAATCTCATAAAGTTTTTCTAACATTTTTACACCTCAAAAATTACGTAAGTTCTTTAATCTGAATCTAATATCCATTATATCAAAGTTCGAGGCGCGAGGTTCGATACTCGAAGGTCAAAGGTCAAATATCGTATATCGCATATCAAACATTGCGCCTCGAACCTCACTTCAAACATTTACGCAAAAAGCAGAGCTTGCGCTCTGCTTTTCCACCAGCAACGACCGCAGGCCGTTGTTTACATCCCGTATTTCTTTTTAAACCGATCAACCCGTCCGCCTGCATCGACAAACCGCTGTATCCCGGTATAGAAGGGATGGCACTTCGAACAGATTTCCACTTTTATGTTCATTCTTGTGCTGCCTGTTGGAATGACTTCTCCGCAAGCACATGTCACCGTGGTTTGTTCGTATTTCGGGTGAATTTTTTCTTTCATGTCTTCACCTCTTTCCCGTTTAGATCAAGGCGCGGCTTTCTTGACCACGCCTGCTCATGACAAAATTCCAGTCAACTCTTACTATTCTAGCACAAATAGTATCCGCTGGTCAAGGATCTTGTTAGCGGCCTATTTAACAGCCCTTCATAGCATAATCAGGCTTCTTGTCAAAGCAGTGACGTGCTTCAATAAAGCGAACTGTCCCCGTTTTTCCTCGAATGACAACAGTGTGAGTCAATGCACCTTTAGAGGTATAGGTTACAGCGCGTAGTAAAGGGCCTTCTGTAATCCCAGTCGCTGCAAAAAAGACATCATCAGTACTCACCAAGTCATCCATCGTTAATAATTTTTGGACGTCCTCAATCCCTAAGGCTTTAGCTCGAGCGACGTCTTCTTCGTTTTCCGGCCACAGGCGGCCTTGCATTTCCCCGCCCATACAACGCAAGGCCGCAGCTGCTAGGACCCCTTCAGGCGCTCCGCCAACCCCCATCATCATATCGACACCCGTATCTTCAAATGCACAGGCCACAGCCGGAGAAACATCCCCATCGGTAATAAGCCGCACCCGCGCTCCGCAATCACGCACATCTTGAATCAATTTCTGATGACGTGGGCGATCCAAAATGACGACCGTTATGTCTTTCATATCTTTCCCTAACGCTTTAGCTACATTCGAGACGTTTTCACGCACTGTGGCATCTAAACTTATCTTCCCAACAGCAGCAGGACCTACCGCAATCTTATCCATATACATATCTGGAGCGTGGAGTAAGCAGCCCCTCTTGGCAATCGCTACAACAGCAATCGCCCCTGCCACTCCTTTCGCACAACTATTGGTGCCCTCTAGAGGATCAACTGCAACATCCAATTCCGGACTGTCTCCATTTCCGACACGTTCCCCAATGTAGAGCATCGGGGCCTCATCCATTTCCCCTTCGCCGATCACCACTGTACCATCCATGTGAATTGTGTTAAAAACTGCCCGCATCGCTTCAACAGCAGCATTATCAGCGGCTATCTTATCCCCTAACCCTACCCAACGTGCCGAAGCTAGCGCCGCAGCCTCTGTCACTCTAGCAAATTCCATTGTTAGTTCTCTTTCCATTTTCGACTCCTCCTTAAATTAACCCATAGTATTACCCTTATTTCTACTTAGCTGACTTAAACAAACGAGTTACTTCTATGTAAGTAATCCTTAATTATGTTATCACATTGATCGCCTATACTCTTATTGTGACATACTTTAAAAGAGTTTTCAACACCTTAATGGTCTCGATTCCTCTTGAGATAGATAGAAACATTGGCATCTATCTATCTGGTTTCAGACAAGCAGATGCCAATGTTTGAGGTCGTTTATAACCTTAACCTTACTAGCAGTATTAATCAAATAGTATAGTTATCTATCGTTTATTCCAGTCTGCTAAAAACTTTTCGATCCCAGCTTCAGTTAAAGGATGACGAAATAGCTGTCTTAAAACTCCAAAGGGAATCGTTGCAAAATCAGCTCCGATTTTGGCGGATTCCGTTACATGGACTGGGTTCCGAATACTAGCCGCAATAGTTTTTGTTTCGATACCATGTACTTGGTAAATATCACATATATCAGCCAACAAGTTGAGTCCATTTTCACCGATGTCGTCTAGTCGCCCTAGAAAAGGACTTACATAGGTTGCACCTGCCCGTGCTGCTAGTAACGCTTGATTCGCTGTAAATACGAGTGTGACATTCGTTTTGATTTGCTCAGACGATAATACTTTAACAGTTTTAAGACCATCTTCCGTCATCGGAACCTTAATCACAATGTTTGGGTGAATCCCCGCTAAAACATGTGCTTCCTGTAACATCCCTTCATGATCAAGGGCTATTACTTCTGCACTGATCGGGCCGTCGACAATCCCAATGATCGTGTTTAGAAGCTCGTGGAAGTCCTGTCCTTCTTTAGCAACTAAACTGGGGTTTGTCGTTAGGCCTGCGATAACTCCCATATCCCAAGCTTGCTTTATTTCTCCGATATTTGCGGAGTCTAAAAAAAACTGCATTCTATTGCCTTCTTTCTTTTATGCTTTCCCGTTGCTTCCAAAAATCCGGATTTTCTCGCGGATTATTTTGGTTGCAGCTTCTCGAGCAGGACCCAACATTTTGCGCGGGTCAATTTCTTGGGCGTCCCCTTCAAGCACTTGGCGAGCAGCCCATACAAACGCTTCGCGGATATTTGTGTCAATGTTTACTTTGCAGACACCCCGTGAAATCGCTTCGATCAGTGCCTCATCTGGAACTCCGGAGGAACCATGCAATACAAGCGGCGTGGAAACTCGTTCTCGAATTTTCGTTAGCCGTTCAAAGTCGAGTTTCGGAATCCCTTTATATTGACCATGAGCTGTCCCGATAGCTATTGCTAAGGCATCTACCTTTGTCGCTTGAACAAAGTACTCTGCTTCAGCCGGATCCGTAAACAACGCCTCTCGCTCGTCTACGGTAATATCATCTTCCGTTCCACCTATTTTGCCCAATTCAGCCTCTACGGAAACCCCTAAAAGTCGAACTGCCTCAATGACTTTGTTGGTCAAAGCAATGTTGTCTTCTAACGCAAGTTTGGAACCATCGATCATCACGGAAGAAAATCCGTTTCGCGCACACTGCATAACCTGTGCGAAACTAGTTCCATGATCAAGATGCAGAGCTATAGGTACGCTGGCCTTTTCTGCCGCCAGTTTTGTCAACGCGGTAATATATTCAATTCCCGCATATTTAATCGCGCCTTGACTAGCTTGAATAATAACGGGAGCCTTTTCAGCCTCAGCAGCAGCCACGATAGCCTGGACAATCTCCATATTGTTGCAATTAAATGCCCCTACTGCATAACGTTCTTTTTGCGCCCTGTCTAATAATTCAATCATCGATACTAACGCCATTTTTTTTCCTCCTCAATTTTTCTTGATATATGTTGCCCTCGTAGTGGACTATTAATAAGCCAAGTTTTATTCTCCTTCAAATACAAGGAATTTATACCTTCAAATTGACGAACATTATCTGAGCTGTCTGCATAGACCACTCCTACCGCTTCACAGCATTCACAATAAAGCTCGATGCGGTCCGGCAACAATTCAAAGGTTAACTGATGGTTTCCACAGGCACACCCTAAATCTCCTTGCTTTGCGAGACGATGAAGATGATCTAAAATCCAAAGCATCACTTCCGGATTTTCAAACTCTTCCTCATAACCTAACTCTACTGCCAATTCCATGGATTTTTCACGTTCATGACAAGCATGGTTAACCTTCTGCTTTGGCCCTATATATCCGACCGAAGCGCCTACGTCGGGGCAAGTGAGCGGCAAAGCATCTCTCCCCCAAATGGCATGTCGGTTTAATCTTAAATAATGGGTCTCCCCACAGTAAGCACAATCATAAGCAATATTGAACTGCTGACTGTTACGGCTGGTTACCGACATAGACTGAAAACCACAACTGCAATGCAGATTCTTACGTCCTGGTCGAGAAAATGCAAAGAGAGAGAGGGCATGAAATTCTAGCTCTCCACATTGGGAACACTGCATAGCAATTGTTGAGTTTGTTGTTAGAATCATAATTCCCACCTCTTCCTACTGCATATACTTCGTCATGCATAAAGAATTTCCTGCCTTTTGATTAACAAAAAAAGCAAGTAGTAAGCGGCGAAACTATTGTCGTAAAGCTACGAGGTTTGTAATATTTCCTTCACCCGTTTTCTAAGGTCAAATAAATCAAAGGGTTTACTCATATAATAGAGAATCCCCAGATCCTTAGCTTGTTCCATATTCTGTGCATCACCGTAGGCGGTCATCATAATCACGCCAACTTGACGGTCTATTGCACGAATTTTTCCTAATGTTTCTAGCCCGTTCATTCCTGGCATTTTCATGTCCATTAAGATGAGGTCAGGCTTAAAGGTCTTAAGTAACTGAACAGCATCCGTACCATTCGCAGCCATTTCAACCTCATGTTGATCTTCCCTGAAGGTCTCAAAGAGTAGACGACGCACACCCAATTGGTCGTCTACGATAAGAACTTTTGCCACCCCATAACCCCCTATTCCTCAAGTCTCTCCTCTAGTCTGAATCCTGGTTCGTAGTTCATCATTCGAATATCGAATAACAAACTGGTTTTAGATAAGCTCTAACCAAACTTATGATAACGCAAGTTTCTTATTCTCTAAGAAATGAATATTCTTTATGTTCTAGTGAAATTCCTTCTTCTAAAAATCTCTCTGACAATATTTGTCCATCTTGTCTGTATTTCCTAAGGATACGTGGATTTGCTACGGTTCTACGCAGTGGAATCCTCACATCATCCCCCAAAGAGCATTCCTGCATCCCCACATCAATCACCGTAAGCTGCATTCCGATTTTTCCAGCAACCTGAACCGTCCGACCTTGGAGTTCTACCCTTTCCTGACCGAGAGAAATACCAAACAAGGCTACAAAATTCTTGATAATAATTTTAAAAAAATCTATCCAGCCTTGGGGAACAAAATGTGGCGCTACCCCAAATCCATCTGCATATCCCACAGGGATCACTGCCAGCTGTGTAGCTTTCTTCGTCCGATAAATACTTTGATATCCTACATACGTTCCGTTAGGGACTTTGCGCAGATGAACAATCCGGCTTTTAGCAAGCCAGGGATCACGCAAGGTTAATTTTCCCGAAAAACCTGGCCCTGGATAATGCCCGATCAAAAGAGTCCCGATGCGCACAAAATCATGATGCCATTCAGGATAGCCGAGAAACGCAGCGCTGTTACAGACGTGCTTCCAAGTAGGATGAATTCCTAGTTCCTCTAAACGGGCCGAGAAAGACTTAAAGCGTTCATACTGCTCTAGAGTAAAGCGTTTATCCCTTTGGGCAGCCCTGGCAAAATGAGTATATACTCCCACAACCTGAATATGATTGGATTTGGACAAGGCCATACTAAGTTCTTCAAGTTCAGAGAACCGGAACCCAGTTCTCCCCATTCCAGTCTCTACCTTCAGATGTACCTGGATTGGCTGATCAAGCTGCAATTCCAATTTCGAACCCGTTTCATTTAACTCCGCAATCCAGGCTAGTTCAGTCATTGTTAGCTGTAACTTTGCTGCGATAGCCATGGGCCATTCTTCCTTTAGTGTGGGTCCCAAAACTAGAATGAGTCCCTCAATTCCGTGCTCACGTAAGATTAGCCCTTCTTCTATTCTCGTGACCGCAAACGCATCACATCCAGCACGTTGTAAGGAATGCGCAACTTCAATCGCTCCCAAGCCATAAGCATCAGATTTTACAACTGCCATACACCTTGAGCCGGGACGAAGATGCTTAATGACTTCTTGATAATTTCCAACTAAGGAATCCAGGTCTACTTCAATCCAGGTCCCAGCCATTGCGTTATCCCCTCCGCATTCGCCGCAGCTTTGTGATTAATCCCTTTAACAAATCAGAATAGATGGGCTCTAGATGGTTCCAAAGAAAATAAACCATGGGGCGATACACTAGGTCCCATTCTCCGATGAACTCTGTATACTCTCCGTTAAATCCCTTCTTAAATCGATAAAGCCCATAAAGTGGATTATCTTCCGTTAAATGTCCGGGCACCCCTCGAAAATCATAGAGAGTGCAGCCCAGGGATTTTGCCCACCGAATCATTTCCCACTGAATTAAATAGTTCGGCATGACATTGCGGTGAGCGTTTGAGGAAGCCCCGTATATGTACCAAGCCTTATCCCCTATGACAAATGCCAAGGTTCCGGCTACAATATTCCCTTCATATTCGGCGATAAATAATTCCCCTAAGCCCGCCGGGACCAAGGAATCATAAAGGTCTTCAAAATAAGAATAAGCCCGCACCAAAAAGCGATCGCGCTCGGTCGTTTCTTTCAATACGCGATAAAATTCCGGCAAATCTTCTCGTTTTCCTCGCCTGATCTGAACCCCCTTTTTCTGGGCAAGACGGATGTTATAGCGTGTTTTCTGTTGCATATTTGCGAGCAGGGTTGCTTCATCTGGAGATATATCTAGCCGAAACACATACTTTGGTTGAACCCCTTCAAAACCCTTGCCGCTCTCAGCAGATCTGAATCCTCTCGAAAGCAAATACTGCTCCAGTTCTTTTTCTGAAGAAGACACATCTGGATCAATTTTTAGGAAAATAGCCCCTCGAGCCTTAGCTAACGTTTTAATTTCCTTTAAAACTAAGTCTAATAATGCACTATTTTTTAAGTTGAGTACCGGCCCTCGTGAAGCGTAAAAAATAGGAATCCCTATAACCGGTATTTTCCGTTCAAGAATAGAGACCACTGCAACGATCTCATTGTTTTCTTCGACTATCAAACGCCAGGGTACCCAGCCTGTCCTGCTCTTAATTTCTCCCCACTCCCACGACTGGAGCACGTGTCCTTTGGAATCTTTAGCTAAAAAAGCATTAAATCGCATATGTTCATTTTTATCGATCCATCTTGCAACATAGGGCATCCGGTTCAGTCCCCTTCCTCTCTTCATTCTTGCCATGGTCTTGCTCCTCTAATCAGTAACTCACTATTATACAGGAAGAGTTCATGCTTGACCCTTAATCCAGGTTTAGCAGAACTCTTCCTGTTGAGGTTCGAAGTACGAGGCGCGAGGTTCGAATATTGAACCCCGCGCCTCGCAAATATGAACCCTTACGATGCACGAATATCGTACATTAATTCGAACTTCGAACTACTTCGCGTCTTGCGATAGCGTAGCACGTATAAATTCTCTGAAAAGTGGATGTGCTCGGTTCGGCCGAGACTTGAATTCGGGATGAAACTGGGAGGCAACAAACCAGGGATGATCTGGGAACTCAGCAATTTCTACCAGACGTCCATCTAACGATGTGCCCGAGAACCTCAACCCAGCTTCTTCAAGTTGAGTTCGGAATTGATTATTGACCTCATAGCGATGACGATGGCGCTCGTAAATAACTTGATCCTGATATGCAGCGTATGCAATACTTCCCTCAACTAATTTCGCAGGAGAAATACCTAAGCGCATGGTGCCGCCTTTTTCTTCGATGTCCTTTTGCTCTGGGAGAATATCAATGACTGGAAAAGGTGTGTCTGCATCAAATTCTGTACTATTTGCACGTTCCATACCACAGAGATTGCGTGCAACTTCTATGATGGCTGTTTGCATCCCAAGGCAAATCCCTAGAAATGGAGTCTTTTGTTCTCTAGCATACCGGATTGCTTCGATTTTCCCTTCAATGCCCCGGTTACCAAATCCTCCGGGGACAAGGATTCCATCAACGCCTTCTAAGTACTTTTCGGCCGATTCTTCCTCAATATTCTCCGAATTAATCCAGCGAACTTTTACTTTAGCGCCGTGCTCAGTCCCTGCTGACCGTAAAGCCTCTGCCACACTTAGGTAGGCATCAGGGAGTTCCACGTATTTGCCAACAATCGCAATCTCGATTTCCCTCGTCGGAGATTTAATTCTCTCCACCATTACCTTCCACTCGGCCATATCTGCCGGAGGGGCTTCTAGACCTGCGCAGCGTAGGACAATATCGTCAAGTCCTTCTGCTTGGAGTTTAAGGGGGACTTCATAAATAGTCGATGCATCCAAACATTGAACAACCGCTTCTAAGTCTACATCACATAGTAAAGCTAACTTTTCCTTCATGTCCTTGGAGAGGGCTTTCTCTGTACGACAAACGATAATCGATGGTTGAATACCGATTCCCCGTAATTCCTTAACCGAATGCTGTGTCGGTTTTGTTTTTAATTCACCAGACATCGCTAAATAAGGGACTAGGGTTACATGAATATAGACGACATTCTCTCGCCCAATATCATTCTTCATCTGGCGGATTGCTTCAAGAAAAGGTAGGGATTCAATGTCCCCAACCGTTCCACCGATCTCGGTGATCACGAAGTCTGGATGGCTTTCTCGCGCTACACGGTAGATCCGCTCTTTAATCTCATTCGTAATATGAGGTATGACTTGAACAGTCCCGCCTAGATAATCACCCTTACGTTCCTTTCGGATGACCGACCAGTAGACCTTACCGGTGGTAACATTGCTGTTTTTTGAAACTGGAACATCAATAAAGCGCTCATAGTGACCCAAATCTAGATCTGTTTCCGCTCCATCATCCGTAACAAACACTTCACCGTGTTGATATGGGCTCATTGTTCCAGGGTCAATATTAATATAGGGATCAAATTTTTGTATTGCCACTTTGAAACCCCTATTTTTAAGAAGGCAACCCAGGGATGCCGCTGTAATTCCCTTTCCTAGGGAAGACACAACGCCGCCCGTTACGAAAATAAATTTTGTCATGCGCTTTACCATTTCCTTTCAGACCTTTAAATGTAAACAGAGTTCCTCTATTTCTCAAGCAGTAGACTATCTTACAAGACTATCTTCTGCAACAAAACACATAAATAAAGCTAGTCCGAGAACCGCACTAGCTTTTATTTTTCCTGTCAGAAAGACTATGTTTTGTGTATAGGTACAACTCGGGCAACGATTCAATAGGTGTCTCGCTATTTTTCTTTATCTCACTGTTCTATTTTAGCTAGACTTGTAAAGGATGTCAAGGTAAACGCATTCAAACGGCTAGCTCAATATTATCCCAATCTTAATTCCTAGACTCTTCTGTACTTGGCTTTAGCGCTCTCGTAATAATTATTCCCCTGACTATCAACGATAACGACAACTGGGAAATCTTTAATTTCAATACGATTGATAGCATCGTGCCCTAATTCCGGGTAGGCAATGACTTCTGCAGAGATTATTTTTTTAGCAATTAAGGCACCTATTCCACCAATTGCCCCAAAGAATACCGCACCATGTTCCTTAAATCCATCAACTATGCCTTGAGAACATAGTCCCTTACCAATAATTCCGGTAATTCCCAGTTCAAGCAACTTTAATGAATACTCATCTATCCAACCATTAGCTTGCGGACCAGCAGATCCAATAATCTGCCCTGGTTTTGTAGGGGAGGGGTTTACAAAATAAAATAGCTGGTCACACAAATCAAACTCAAGGCGGTCACCCCGTGTTAACGTTTCCACAATTTTACGCTGAGCTACATCCATCCCAGTATACACAGTACCACTGAGAAGAACGTTATCACCCGCTTTAAGAAAACTGACTTTATCACGGCTTAATGGAACTTCAATCCGAATTACATCCATCATTTGTAAACCTCCTAAACATAAAGATCCTACTCTAAGAAGAACTTGACAAATTAGGCGGCGTCTTTTAATTGTATAAATACTCTAAAAATTCTGATTTTTTATTAGCCATTTAAGCATTTGATAAATAAGATTTAACCATCTCATTCTTATATACCTCACCTTTTTGGATAGGTTTTTTCCTCCAAAAAAGGTGAGCATTCTAAATTTGAGTTTTAGTTGCACTCTTTATTTACCCTTATATTTGGGAGGTCTTTTTTCTGCAAACGCTACACGTCCTTCAATCCTATCTTCGGAATCACGCAATATGCCCCAAAGCAATCCTTCCAGTTGAGAACCTTGTTTGACTGGTAAATCTCCTCCGATTACCACAGCTTGTTTTGCAGCTTTAACTGATAAAGGAGCATTAGACGCAATCTTTTCAGCTATGGCTTTAGCAGTCTCCATTAACTTATCTGCAGGAACAACGTCACTGATCAGACCAATCCGGTACGCTTCTTGAGCATCAATCCTATCTCCCGTTAGCAGCATTCTCATGGCAACTGCCTTCGGAATAGCCCTTATCAGTCTCTGGGTACCTCCTAATCCCGATAAACTACCTACCTTAACCTCCGACAAACCAAAGGAGGCCTTCTCAGATGCAATGCGAATATCACAAGCCAGGGCCATTTCCAAACCCCCACCGATTGCATAACCGTTAATCGCGCAAATGATTGGCTTCCACATTTCCATAGGAGCCAGTAAATTATCCTCGTCAAAATAAGTTGAAGCAAAACTGGTTTGCGGTGGCATACTCTTTTTTAGATCCGATCCAGTACAGAATGCCTTCTCACCTGCCCCCGTCAAAACTAAAACGCGAATATCCAAATCAGCTTTTGCCATCCTTAAAATTTCATGAAGTTCCTTCCATGATTCAGGGTCTAAGGCATTTAATTGTTCTGGCCTGTTTAATGTAATATAAGCAACATGTCCTTCTTTGTTAAAAAGCACACCCATTTTCTTCATACCCCTTTCAATTTGGCAAGTATATTATCTAAATGCATCGTAGGGTTTACCGTCTTTGAGGATTTCCCTAGCCAGTAGCCACCTATGGATTTCCGAGGGGCCCTCAACAATTCGGAAGACGCGAACTAAGCGATAAATATATTCGATTGGCATTTCTTTGGAAAGCCCCAGGCCACCGTGGACCTGAATAGCGCGGTCAGCAATTTTGGAAAGCATTTCTGTACAATACACCTTCAACATTGCCGCTTCTTTGCGCATATCCTTATGACCCTGATCAACTTTCCAAGCGGCATGATACACCATTAAACGGGCAGCGTGCAGTTCCATCGTTGAATTTGATATCCACCACTGAACTGCCTGCCGATCTGCTAAAGGTTTACCAAAGGTCGTTCTAATATTTGCTTGCTCAATCATCAGCTGAATGAGACGATCTGCATAACCTAAGCACCGAGCAGCAAGCTCCATTCTCCTTACTCCAAAACGGTTTTGTAACGGAATAAATGCATTCCCTACCTCACCCAAGACCTGGCCTGGGTCTAACTCGACGTCTTCGAGAACGAGTTCGTAGGCTAACATATCGCCAACAGTATTAACATTGCGGACGATCTGCAATCCCGGAGTTCCTTTATCCACTAAAAATGCCGTAAATCCGCCTTTTTTGCGTTTTTCTCTATCCGATAAGGCAATCACGATAAAAAAATCGACTTTTGGTGCAAAACTGATAAATGCCTTAGTTCCGTTTAGAATCCACTTGCCATTTTTAAAATCAGCCCGGGTTTCAATAGCAGATGCGTCTGATCCGGCATTGGGCTCCGTCATGGCCAAAGCAGAACGCTTTTTTCCCGTGGCATAAGGCGTCAGGTATCGATCGTATTGTTCCTTAGTGCAGCACTCTTTTAAGAAATTAAGGTTTGGAGCATCTGGGGGTAACGTAAATTGAACAATTGATCGATTCATTTCTTCTACAACAATAACTTTGGCCAATGCGCCCAGATCTTGTCCGCCAAATTCTTCGGGAACCTCAATCCCCCATAAGCCTAATTCCTCAGTTCTCTTCATTAATTGCATTTCTACTTCCGGTGCTAAGGATGGAGCATCACTGGTGCCCCTTGCTGACTCACGGTCAATGACATCTTGTTCTAAAGGAAACAATTCATTTTCGGTAAATTTTCGCACCATTTTTTTTAATGCTACATATTCATCCGATATTCTAAAATCCATTAAGTTGTCCTCCCCGTTTAGGCTATTATCCAATGACTTTTTCTTCCCTTAACTTCACAATCTCCGCCTCGCTTAACCCCAAGACTTCCTTCAACACCCTATCCGTATGCTCCCCCAATAGTGGGGCAGGCGAATATAATTGCGCGGGAGTTTTGGATAGATGAGCTGGCGAAACATTATAGACATGTCTGCGCATTTCCTGATGGTTTAGGTAAGCCCAAAAACCTCTCTCATTAAGCTGCGGGTCTTCCAACAAATCCTTAGAATTTTGCAGAACTCCGGCTCTAACCCCAGCTTGGGCCAGTCGATCCATTAGTTGATATGCTTCATGTTGATTGGTCCACGTTTCAATCATCTCGTCAAGCTCATCTTGATTTTCCAAACGACTTGCCGCAGAAGAAAACTTTTCGCTATTAGACCATTCAGAGTTTCCCATTACGTTTAATAAAGCTGCCCATTCCGATTGATTGAAAACAGCAATCGCAATCCACCTTCTGTCGCCTTTAGTGGCATAGACCCCATGAGGCGCTACGTTTAGGTCACGGTTGCCCCGTCGCTCTAGTACCTTACCATTTGCCGCATAATTCATAACTGAGGTAGGTAATACAGCCAAAGCTGCCTCAGTTTGAGAAACATCGATCAACTGGCCTTGGCCTGTTTTCCGCCGGTGCAAAAGAGCTACCGCAATAGCAAAAGCAGTATGCACAGGATTCGGCACATGGTCAGGATAGTTCGTTCCCATCCCAAAGGGTACCTTATCTGGATAACCAGTAAGATAATGTATCCCCACCAACGCATTCATGGTTATCCCAAAACCCATATAGTTCTTGTGGGGACCCGTTGAACCCTGAGTAGGCATTGTGACATAAATGATATCAGGCTTAATCTCATTTACCTCTTCGTAGCCCAGGTTCCATTTTTCCATGACCCCCATAGTAAAATTGTTAATGACAATATCGCTTTCTTTGATCAGTTTAACGACTAGATCCCTAGCTTGTGGGTTTTTCATATTAATATCTATACTTCTTTTATTAGGATTACGATTACTAAAATAACCACTCCGCTCGATGCCAGCAATGCCGTCTTTATACGGCCCGATTAGACGAAGGAGATCCAATCTCGACTTACTTTCCAGGCGGATAACATCTGCTCCATATTCCGATAATAGGCGGGTTGTGGACGGACCAGCGCCTACCCAGGAAAAATCGCAAACTCTTACCCCTTCTAAAGGTCGCTTATTTGGCATAGCTGATACCCCTTTTCACAAAGGATTTCATATCGTCTGTCGAGTAACCCAAGTTCCTTAACACTTCGGCGGTGTGTTGCCCGAAAGCAGGGGCTCCACACTTTAACTCCCAAGGTATCTTCTCTAATTCGTAAGGACATCCTGGATAGGTGATTGTACCGTTCACTGACTCCGAGTACCTCTCTTTGAAATACTTTCTATAATTAAGTTGAGGGTTTTCTAAAACGTCTTTTGCTGTGTTAACTGGATAAATCACAACTTTTCGCTTTTGGCTTTCTTGATAAAGATCTTGTTTGGTATACTTTGCAGAGAATTTCTCAAAGATTATTTTGAATGTTTCCATGGATTCTTCTCTTTTTCGATAGTCACTTATTGCCCATTCTTCGCCTCGTAAAACTTCAGCATCGGGTATCTTTTCTTCAATCATCCAATCCACTAAGGGGTACCATAAATGAGCATTGCTTCCCATAGCAGCTACAATATAGACATAGCCATCTTGACATTTATAGGTTCCATTACCTGCTTCTATCAAGCCCAGTCCACGGCGAATCCGTCCTTCCAAATCATAAGTTTGAATCGCGTTCTCTTGTGCCGTGGCAACGCTCTCATGTATGGACACATCAATATATTGCCCTTCTAAGGTCAGATCGGCATTAATTAAGGCCACCATACTTCCATAGGCAGCATACAAATCCGCCTGAAAAAAGGACTGTTTATCGGGAACTTGAGCTGGTTTTTCGTTCTCGGTACCAGCTAGATACAACATTCCGCCCATAGCCAAGCAAGTTAAGTCTGAAAAAGGATAGTCCTTATAAGGCCCAAACTGACCATAGGGTGTAATGGCAGTATGCACCAGTTTAGGATTGATTGCCGAAAGTACTTCATACCCCAAACCTAGACTTTCAAGATGTCCGGGAGGAAAGCTTTCAATTAGCAAATCGGTTGTTTTGATTAGCTTAAGAAAAACCTCTTTCCCTTCTGGAGATGTTATATCTAATACAATTCCTTTTTTATTTGTGTTTAGATATTGATATCTAAGACTATTTTCAATTCCAGGGGTTTCATTAAAAAAGGGCTTTTCTAACCGGGTAGGATCTCCCTCCATAGCCTCAATACGAATTAGGTCAGCCCCCAGATCCGCAAAGAGCTTGCCCGTATAAGCACCTAATTCACCAGCAAGTTCGACGATCCTCATGTTACTAAAAACGGTCCCCTCCGCTGTTTTATTCTGCACTAGTCCCCCCCCTTTCGAATATCTACCCACTTAGCCGATATTAGCAAACAGACTTTTACCACCGCAAACAAAAATAGTCTGTCCTGTAACATAGTTCGCATCATCTGAAGCAAAGTACGCTACTGCATGGGCTATATCCGTTGGAGAACCAATTTTGCCTGTGGGTTGCGCCTTTAACAACCGCTGCTTTACATCATCTGGGAGGGTCTCCCACAAGGGCGTTTCGATTAAACCCGGAGCAATACAGTTCACCGTGATCCCTCTCTTACCAAGCTCCAAAGCCAAGGTCCTGGTCAAACTTACAACTCCCCCTTTGGAAGCAGAATAGTTTGCCTGACCCGGCCCGCCTAACCAAGCACGGGAGGAAATATTAACGATCCGACCAAAGCTTTGCTCACGCATGTATTCTGAAGCAATTTTGCAAGTCAGAAATTGTCCCTTGAGATTTACGGCAATGACCGAATCCCAATCTTCCACAGTCATTTTCCTAAGCGCCCTATCTTTGGCAATCCCAGCGTTATTGACCAATATATCAATTTTTCCAAACCGACTTACGATAGCCTTGAACATGTTTTCCACTTCATCGAGCTTCGTTATGTCAGCGACTATGCCCACCGCTTCCCCGCCATTATCGTTAATTTCTTGAACCACCCGATCTACTTTTGCCTGGTCAACGTCGTTAATAACAACTTTAACCCCTAATTCGCTTAGTTTTTTGGCTACACCCTCACCGATTCCGCCGCCTGAACCCGTAATCATAGCCACACGTTTATCAAAATGCATGCTGCCACCCCCCTCTTTACATAACTGAAAGTGAACTGTAAATGCTTTTGCCACCGCAAATATAGATGACCTGGCCAGTGATATAGCTCGCGTCGTCATCTGCGAAAAACTCCGCTCCTAAGGCAATGTCTTCCGGCTTTCCTATCTTTCCAGTTGGCTGCATCTTCATTAATCTCTCAATGGCATCTTCAGGAAGAGTTCTAAAGAGAGGAGTTTCAATAATTCCTGGGGCAATACAATTGACAGTGATCTGATTCTTGGCCAACTCCAGGGCCAAGGTTCTAGTCAAACTTACCACTCCACCTTTAGAAGCGGAGTAACAGGTCTGCCCAACTCCACCCAACCAAGCGCGAGAAGAGATATTAATGATCCGACCATAGTTTTGCGCTTTCATGGAGGCAGCTGCTGCCTGACAGCATAAGAATTGTCCTTTGAGGTTAATATTGATAATCCTGTCCCAGTCCTCTTCAGCTATTCCGACTATTCCCTTAGGTTTATCAATGCCTGCATTATTGATCAAAATATCAATACGACCGAAAGTATCCATTGCGGCT
Source organism: Desulfosporosinus sp. BICA1-9 (assembly GCF_000802135.1). Taxonomy (NCBI): domain Bacteria; kingdom Bacillati; phylum Bacillota; class Clostridia; order Eubacteriales; family Desulfitobacteriaceae; genus Desulfosporosinus; species Desulfosporosinus sp. BICA1-9. Next base: position 3,790 of record NZ_JUEE01000049.1, on the reverse strand, counting down.
TTGAACATTTCCGTAACCTGTGGTTTCTTGGAAACATCTGAACAGATCGCTAAGGCGCGGTTACCACTCTTCGTAATTTCATCCGCAACCCGGTTTGCTTGTTCAGAACTAACATCATTAACAATTACCGCGGCCCCATGTTGTGCAAAGGTCTTCGCGACTACCTCACCGATCCCACTTCCCGCGCCGGTGATTAGGGCAACCCTATCCTTAATCGACATAAGAAGTTCTCCTTTCGCCTACTGATAGTTTTCTAAACTGTAAAGATGTGTACACCGCAGGCAGCGTTATCCATTCCAGATACCCCGCCCCCAGTAATATGGATCATAGCCGTTTTTGCTCCTGGAATCTGCCGATCTCCAGCCTGCCCTCGCAACTGCCATACTGCTTCAACTGTCTGAGCAACCCCTGTAGCTCCTAGAGGATGTCCCATGCATAGTAAACCTCCCCTGACACTGAAAACATGTTTGCCCCCTAATTCAGCTGCACCACTTCGTATAAAGGAAGCAGCTTCACCCTTTTCACAGAAACCTAACGTTTCGTAGTAGAGAAATTCAGCAATCGTAAACGCATCATGACACTCTACCATATTGATATCTACCGGTCCCATGCCTGCCATTTCATAGGCTAAGCGACTAGCTCTCTGGGTAATTTCCGGAACAGTCAGATCACTGGGTTGATTCTTGAATAAACCGGAAACCAGAATCGAAGCATCAATTTTAACTCCCTTAGCACCCAGTTGCAGCATCTTCTCTTTCGAACAGACAACCGCTGCTGCTGCCCCATCTGCTATCGGGCAACATTGCAAAAGAGTGAAGGGCTCGGCTACCATCCGCGAAGCCAAAACTTCTTCTATAGTCACTAAATTACGAAATTGCGCATAAGGATTTAATGAGCTATGTTTATGATTTTTCACCGCAACAAGCGCCAAATCTTCAGGAGTAGCGCCATATTGCTCCATATATTTCTTAGCCCGCATACCATAGATTGCTGGCATAACATTACCCAAAATTCCTTCAATGTCATCCTGATCGGGAGCCAAGGCCTCTCCGCTAGTCCTACCACCGGTCAAGTTCTCACATCCTACAGCCATGACCATATCATATTGTCCACTGGCTATAGCCGAATAAGCTAAATTAAGGGCTGTTTGTCCGCTAGAACAAGCGTTTTCTACGTTGACAATTTGCATTCCGGTCATGCCTAATGTTTTAAACACTTTTTGGCCGGGGGCCATTCCTGCTTTAACATTTCCGACATAACCAGCTTGAATCTCACGTTTGTCGACATTCGCATCTTTGACCGCTTTAACAACTGCCTCTTTTCCTAAATCATAATAAGGCCTATCCGGAAACTTACCAAAAGGAGTCATCCCGACCCCCACAACATATACTTCTCTCATCTGTTAGCCCTCCTTCTATGTAAAGGTATTTACTCTACTGCTTTGAACATATAGCTGAGCATGACTGGATTACTATTTTTATCCAACCTAACAACACCCTCAATAACTTCCACATCCATTCCCAATTTTAATTTTTCGTGTGGAATGGCCAATTGAGCATAGATTCGTACCTCTTCTGGAAAATCCACATAACCAACTGCGTATGGGGACTTGATCCCTCTTTGACCTATATGAATAATAGAATAACTGTACAATTTCCCACTTCTACTTAAGGTAATTTGTTTTAAATCCGTCCAACACTCGGGACATATCTCTAATTTTGGAAACCATACTTTACCACAATCCTCACATTTGTACCCCAAAAGGTAAGGTGCTTCCCCGTTCGTTGGAACGACGAATAAATCAGGGTGAAAAAAAACCGGTTCATTGGTGTCAATAGTAGGTTGACCGCTCATTCTAACAGCTCCATTCTTTTATAATTTCTAGACGAAACCTTGATTGTCGTTGTAAATAAACGTTCCCTCCTTTGTTTTGATTGTCACAGGGTATGATTACACCTTGTTTTAGTCGAGACTTGGTTTTACCAAATTTTCTTCAATGAGTTGCACTTGGCCTTAACCAGAACTAGCCTATTTCATTTGGTACATACAGTTGACATTACACATAGGTAATCATTAATATCGTTAATCATTGCAAGATTCATTCCAAACTCAGCACAGTCACTAATTGCGCAGTATTATTAGAATATTAAAATTATTGTGAAAAAAACTGATGAAATATATCATCAGTTTTGTAGGAACCTTATAAAAGATTAGCGTATACCAACAGATACCTGTATTGATGACAAATGTCATCTACGATGTTTGGATTCATCAGTTTTTGAGAACTTATGATACCAAACTCCTTGGTAAAGATAAAATGTGACCAACAGCTTTTACTTATTTTACGCCTATTAAACCACCGACTGTCAGACTTTGGCCGGAGATAAAACCCGCTTCAATTAGCATGATTAAAAAAGGCTTTAGTTCTTTAGACTCTAGGGAGTGTACATTTTGAAACTGATAACTTTCCATTCTCCCCAGCAACTGATACTTTTTTTCGCCGTAACTATGGAATGGCAAAAGGTCTACAGCATCAATTTTCCCGACAAATTTGCTTAGGTATTCGGTATAAGCTTCATAATCACTCTGGCTATTATTAAAACCTGGTATAATCGGTAATCTTGCCCGTACAGAGGCGCCGGCTTCAACTAGTTTCTCAAAATTTCCTAAGATAACCTTCAAATCTCCCTTAATCACATTTTTACATTTATCTGCATCCATTGTCTTAATATCGATTAAAAATAAATCTATGTAGTTTAGTAGTCTTTCAAGATGTTGCCATTGACCAAACGCTGAGGTCTCAAGCGCTACATGAAGCCCTTCTTTTTTAAGGAGCCTTGCCAATTCTATAGTATAGTCTGGGAATAACATAGGATCTCCACCACTTATCGTCACGCCCCCGCCGGAATTGAAAAAAAACATCGCGTCTGCAGTTGCTTCTCGAATAATTTCCTTCAGCGGCATTTTTCGACCAGCGATATCCCTTGCCCCTGATAAACAAGCCTCTGCACACTTTCCGCAACCACTGCACTTGCTTCTATCATACCTTAGAACTGACCCTTGCCCCTTCACTTCAGTATAGGTTGCCCCAGTTGAACAACCCTCGGCGCATCTCCCACAACCGATGCACTTTTCAAAATAATAACTTATTTCCGGTTCGATGGAGTGCGTATCCGGATTATGACACCAAGGACACCGTAAGGGACATCCCTTAAAAAATATAGTTGTTCTAAATCCCGGTCCGTCCTGAAGGGAGTAACGCTGAATATTAGATATCAAAGGCTCTCTTATCTCTGTTTCTATTTTTAACGCCTCTGTAGACATAAGATCCCTCCTAGGTTTTAATTTATAAATAATTCGTATTCGCCAATAATTTGGCGAATTCTTTGGGAAGTTCTTTTAAGCCCTCCACAAACACGACCTGGTTGTCATACTCTTCTTTTAAGCCAACCATATTACTTGACGAGCAGCCAAAACCAAGGGTCTTCAAGCTAATTTTTTTTTGTTTACAGTAATCAATGGCTAGCTTAACCTCGCTCCCCCAGTTTGAAGCTCCATCCGTTAAATGTATAATAAACGGACGCTTGGCATGCTTTTTCAACATTAAAGCAGTGGCGATAATTGCCTCAGCAGATGCAGTCTTGCCCCTGGGGATCACTGTATAAAACATTCCATGCGAAGGGGTCAGTTCTGTAAGAGTACATTCTCCTTTAACTTCTGAATAACTAAAGATCCGGGTATTACTGTTAAAGCTGTTTACAGCTTCAAATAGAGCCCGGTATATTTTCTG